>CAZXYJ010000044.1:0-8610 GCA_964644925.1 uncultured Halobacteria archaeon
TATCTCTTCAAATCCCGTAGCCAAAAATACAACGACAGCCATTTTTTCTTACCTCTTTAGTTATATCTGTTTCGGTTTATACTAAATTCATGTTTTTAATTTTTTTCTTATGGCAGGAGAAACAAAATAAAATAAGATGAAATGAGAGCGCTATACATAGGGCGATTCCAGCCCTACCATCTCGGGCATCATGCAGTAATAAAAGCAATCGCTTCTGAAGTAGAGGAGGTCATTATATGCATAGGGTCTGCGCAGCGGAGTCACGAGTTGGAGAATCCCTTTACTGCGGGGGAACGCTACCTGATGATTTCTAAATCCTTACGAGATGAGGGCATTTCTAACTTTTATATCGTGCCTATCCTGGACGTAAACAGGAACGCAATCTGGGTATCGCATGTTGAGTCGTTAATACCGCCCATAGACCTGGTATTTACAAATAACCCGCTAATAGAGCGTTTATTTACGGAGCAAGGTTACGAAGTGCGTACTCCTCTGCTATTCAACAGGAAAGAATGTTCGGGTAACGAAATAAGAAAGCGAATGCTGAATAACGAAAACTGGGCGGTTTTGGTGCCCGATGCGGTTACAGAAGTGATAAAGGAGATAGACGGGTTAAGAAGGATGGAGAATTTGCATAGAAGTGACCGTCAGTGACAGTTTTTTTAAAAAAAAATAAAAAGGGGTAAATTTTGTATGTTTTATAGTTCCCCTTTATTCTACTTTTTTTTTCTATGCTACTGCTTCCAAGACGTCTTCTGCTTTCACTGTCTTCCTTCCGGCATGTTTGGCGAGGCTTACGGATTTTGCCGCTACTTTTTCACCGTATTCTTCTAATACCTCTACCAATGCCTGACTCGCATCTTCGCTTACTCTCTCTGCTCCGGCGTTTCTCATTAACCTGGTTACAGGTGCTGTTGGTATTTCAGCCATTTCTATCACTGTGATTACATAATACAAAGGGGTATATAAGCTTTTCGGTTGTCTGACCTCTAAAACACCATCAAAACCAATGACCTAACGTCTTCTGGCGCATATCATCAAAAGAAGAGAGGTCATAGCCAAAAAGTTGCAGCACTCGGTGCGCAACCGGTATCAGCTGATGCCGGATGTAATACGAGCTGTCAATCTGGTATGTTCGCCCATCTGCGCTTATTTCGTCCCTTTCACTTCTCTCTATAACATCCACGGGGAAAGCGCGGTCGCTCGTCTTCCCCGCGCCTTTTATTATCACATACGGGATTTTCGAGCCAACTTCGTATACAATGCGCGAGGGCGAAATTAAAGCTCTTTCTGCCGCCATAACGTGCGCTTGCTTTGTCTCATAGCTGCTTATCTTTCTGGTGAGCGTTTTGTAAATCGTTAACTTGTCTATGGATACTTTTCCCTCTTTTACGTCCTGTATGACGGTTTTAGCATATTTCGCCGCAGCTTCAGGGTCTTTTTGTTTTAATATGAGCTCGATCACCTTCGTCTGCACTTCCTTCGCCAGCTCGCACCAGTCCCCGCGGCGCACTTCCAGGCCGCGAACTATGATCTCGCCTTTATCGGTAAGCGCTGCGTATCTCTTCTTCTTTCCCGTAAAGAAAATAGCTTTAAAGAAGTCCTGTATCTCGAGTTCAAGCGGAAGCTCCTCTGAAATACGCGCTGAAACCTCTCTCGCTTTCTCCCACGTCGCCGCTTTTATATCCTCCTCTTTTCCCGCCGCATCAGGCGTGAGTGGGAGTTTCGTGAATATGCTGTCAGTATCTCCATAGATAACATCAAATCCGAGCTTCTCCGCTACCTCCACCGTGCGCTTTATAAAATGCCGCCCCCATGCCGTTGTCGCTTCAGCGCATTCGCGCTTGTAAAATTTCGCTGCGCTCCATCCCGTATATCCATAGAAGCTGTTCGTGAGGATTTTGATACTCTGCTGTTGTATGTCCAGCAACCGATATTGATCGGATTTTTTGTCGTGGTTCTTCATTTTCGCCTTTATCGCTCTTCTTCGTGCGATTAAATCGCTCATTATTCGTTTAAAGAATCCATCTGGCGTTTTTCTGAATGCATAGCCCACCTCTGGTGCGATATGTAAATCCGATTCGGGTTCTGCACCTGCACCGGCACCCCGGGCTTCTACGAATGTATCAGGTGAGATGTTAAAGGAAATCATGATGGTGGGGTACATAGAAGAGAAGTCGAGGGCGATAACATTCTCGTGCAAGCCCTTTTCTGGAGGGAGCACGAATCCACCCTCAAAAGTCTTTTCCGCTCCTCGCTTTGGTGGCACCAGTTCGCCTTTTTTGAATGCTTCTGCGGTTAAAAACGCTTCTACCTGCCTGCCTCGCCCCATCTTTGCTACCTCGTCCAGAGGATAGCCGATCATCTTAGAAAGCTCAATTTGCAGTGGCAGCATCTTCTCCGCGATGCCCAGCGTGCTGACTGCATCCGCTTTTGCGTATTCGTATAACTGCTGTCGCACGGCAGAAGACGGCGAAGCGTCAACCCAGTAGTCGGTAATCTCCCGTGGCGTTAAATTCACCCTTTCGCTTTTCTTCATCACGCCAAGGTATTCGGCTACATTTTCCAGTTTCTTCACCTTCACGCTGTCCAGATCGCGCTTTGCGAGTTTGAAAAGGTCAACGTTCAGCCGCCCCGTGATGTTCACTCCGGGCAACGCACCTCCCCTCTCCTTGTCATACTGCACCGTACTGCCATCCGCACCCACAGTTAAACGAATCCTGTGCATTTTCGCACGTTCCCTTATGTACTGCCAATCAAAGGCGTCAGAATTATAGCCCACGATAACATCCGGCTGGAATTGCGCTACAAAGTTCAAAAAATCGGTTATTACTTTTTTATCCCCTTTTTCCGTCCATCCCTCTTCTTCCATCATGAACAGCTTTACTTTGACTTCTTTTCCTATACCTTCGGTGTATGCAGCCGAAATGATTGTTATCGGGTCGTTTTTCGCCGATGGCATTCCATATCCGCTCAGCGTAGCCATTTCGCAGTCGAAAGCGAGGATTTTTAGCACTGGCAGGTCACCCCCGCCGCTCATTTTTTTGTACGATATGCCCGAGGCAAGAATAGCCGTAGTGGCATAGTCCAATTCTATTTCTTCGCCCATCACGTTTACGCCGTCAAAAGGTCTCAGTTGTTTGTCTATCAAGTACCGAATGGCAAATAGAATGTCTGCTTCAAGCACGGTAAGACCTGCTTTTTTGACTGCCTCTCGCAGCAGCGGAACGTGTCTCGGATGTTCAGCATAAATCTTTAGCCCTCTCTGTTCAACACCAAGTAATTTCTTCTGGCAAAATTCCACTCGCTTAACGCTTATTTGTTCGTCTCCTCTATCCACTCGGATTTTTTCCACCACTCCCTTAGTTTCTTCAATATCTCGGTATGGGTAAGAATGGAAATGAGAATGTAGAAAGGCGTAAAAATACGGCTCGAAACTTTTGTCTAACACAACAAAATCCTTTCCTTCTTTGCTCTTGCACCATAGTCGTATCACCGGCTTTTCGTTCCCTGTATCGTCTCTCTCTGTTACATAATCAATGTCCAGTAGAAAACCCTCTTTTTCCATTCTCGTTTCTCTTTTTATTCCTCTCACACTTCCAGTAAATAAATCTTTGCAATGCAACGCACAATTTAAATAAATTTTTAAAGGAACCGTTAATTTCTAATTTATCCTGTCGAGCGGAAGAAATGAAAAAAATCATTATTGGTGGTGGAAGAGCAGGGAGAGATCTGGCAGCTCAGTTACCCGAATCTGTAATTATTGAGATAAAACAGGAAAAACGCGAAAAGCTTTCAGAATTAGCGGATGTGGAGGTAATTATAGGTGACGGAAGCGATGAAGAATTGCTAAAGCGAGTTGGTTTGGATGATGCCGAGGCTTTTATATCGCTCACGGGCAATGACGATGTCAATTATCGCGCTGCAGCTATTGCGAAGAGATATGGTGTCCCTAAGATAATTGTTCGGGTGGAAGACCCGGAAGACAGGGAGAGGTTTCAGAAGCTGGGCATTGAATCCATCATGTTTCCTACAAAGATAGTTGCAAATCTCATCAGCGATATGATGCGTTCTGGCTTTGACGCAAGCGTCGAAACTCGCACACCTTTCGAAAAAATCCTCGTTCCAATTATCAGTAATGATACGGTGGATAAGGCGTTCAAAGAAGCTTTGTTCGTTGCTTCCGTCATGGGAGCGGAGGTCACTGCTGTATCATCTGAGGAGATAGACAGGCAAGAGATGGAATCCCTGGCAATGGAGATGGGTGTGCCGCTCAAGATATTGTCGGAAGAGGAAAAATTGATGGACATTATAAAAAAGCACCTGCATTATCCCGGCTGTATAATATTAGACATCCTAAAAGAACACTTATATCACCCGGATTGTATAATAATAGACCACGAAGAACTCGGCATCCTGGATAAATTGTTCAACCGAAGTGTCGTTTTAAAGCTGATAAAATGCGCTTCCTGCCCGGTGCTTGTTGCGCGAACGTTCAGGTATTACGAACACGTTCTTGCACTTCTGGATTCATCTGATGTATCTGCGAGTGTTGGAAGGCACGCGGTTCAGATAGCGCATTCGTGCGGGGCTGAGCTGCATTTACTCATTCTGGAGATTGTTCCAGGTGAGTTGATTGACGGGATAAAGAAGATGGGAGAAAAAGGAAACATACGGATTGTTGAAAATTGGGTGGAAGGTAACCCGATGATAGAAGCGGTAAAAGAGGTAAAAAGTGGGAATTACGAACTCGCAGTGATTCCCTGGAAAGGAACGGGTGTTATAAGGTCAGACCTGATAAGGAAAATAGTAAACGATGCTCCCTGTTCTGTTCTAACGGTTGTGTGATGATTATGACCATAACTATAAGTCCCTATATCCTCTTATTAGCGATAGCGGGCTTCGCATTCATCATTCCGATTCTTTCTGGTAGAATAGGCGTCCCGGCAGTGGTTGGAGAAATCATCTGCGGAATCCTCTTTGGGCTTTTGGGGTTCTCACTCGAAGCAGAAGGACGAATAGTTATAGACTTTCTTGCGAGCTTTGGGCTTATATTTCTGATGTTTTTAGTAGGTCTGGAGATAGATTTTTCTAAGGTTGAGGTTCATGGTGCGAAACTATTTATCCTCGGAACTTTTATCTTTATCCTCACGCTCGGCATTTCGGTATTCCTGACGACTAAACTGGACTTTGGATTATATCTTGCGCTCGTCCTCTCAACCTCCGCGGTGGGATTGACCGTGCCAACGATAAGGGAACTGGGGTTATTAAAAAGCGATTTTGGACAGACAATCCTCATATCGGCATTCATTGCTGATTTTGCCACTGTGTTGCTCGTTACGGTGTACACGCTACATTTTAAAAAAGGTGTCACATGGGAGCTGTTTTTAATTGCACTTGTATTTATTCTGTTTTTCATGGTGTATTACGTGGGTAAGCTTGCAATCTGGCACTATCCAGAGCGTCTTTCCGCATGGTTTAAATCCGACCAGCCAGCAGAGATGGGAGTAAGGGCTGCCTTCGCATTATTGCTCGTATTCGTTGCTTTATCAGAGATAGCCGATATTAAAGCCATAGCTATACTGGGTGCGTTTCTTGCGGGTGTGATGCTCTCTCTTTTGTTCCGCGGTGGGACGGTGCTCGAGCAGAAACTCTTCGGGATTGGTTACGGATTCCTCATACCCATATTCTTTATAAGCGTAGGAATGCAGTTTGACCTTGGGGCATTGACAAGAGGAGGGATTTATCTGGTTCCAATGCTGCTTGTACTCGCATTCGTGGTGAAGATAGTGCCGTCTCTGCTTTTTCTCGTACGGCATTCATTGAAGGATAGCATTTCCGCCGGTGTTTTACTTTCTTCGCGATTAAGCTTGATAATCGCGATGGCTGCGGTTGGGTTGGAACTCAGATTGATAGATACAGCAATGGAATCGGCTATCATTGTGCTTGCGTTAATAACAAGCATTAGCTGCCCTACTATTTTCAAGAAGATGCACCAGAAGGAATAGCAAAGGGTTTAAATATTCTGCAAGCACTATATTTAAAAGAGCTAATTTGAGCCACGGCATCACAGATATAAGTTAAAAGGCGTGGGGAAAATTAGGGAAAAATGGCAAAGCAGAAGCTAAGTGGTGCGGAAATAGTAGTAGAGGAGTTGAAGACCGAAGGAGCGGAAGTAGCCTTTGGAATACCCGGAGGGGTTCTGTTAGACTTGTACGATGTGCTGTACAAGGAAGAGGCGATAAGACACATATTAATGAGGCATGAGCAATGTGCGGCGCACGCCGCTGACGGCTATGCACGTGTGTCGGGTAAAACAGGCGTTTGTATCGCCACTTCGGGTCCCGGCGCCACGAACCTCGTTACTGGACTGGCGAATGCAAACATGGATTCTTCGCCTGTGGTGGCATTAACAGGACAGGTGCCAACCTCTGTAATAGGAAGTAATGCATTCCAAGAGGCAAGCACCTTCACTATCACCATGCCCATCACGAAACATAACTTCCTCGTAAAGAGAACGGAAGATTTGCCCAAAGTCATCCATAATGCTTTTTATATTGCCAATACCGGAAGGAAAGGGGTGGTTTTGGTTGACCTGCCAACGGACATTTTAGCAGGTGAGGCAAAGGTGGATTTACATCCGAAGGAGACTTTTGCGGGCTATAAACCGAATATAAAGCCGAATCAAGTGCAAATAAAGAGGGTTGTTGAGATTTTAGCAAATGCGGAGAGACCCCTTATACTGGCAGGCGGTGGTGTTATCAGCGCGGATGCTGCGGCGGAGTTACGCCATTTAGCGGATTTTCTTGGTGCTCCCGTAGTAACAACGCTTATGGGTAAAGGAGCTATTCCCGAAAATCATCCTTTCTGCCTGGGCATGGCAGGGATGCATGGACAGCTCTATGCGAACAGAGCGATTAACGAATGCGATGCTCTGCTCGCCTTGGGGACGCGATTCAGCGATAGAACCACGGGCTGGCAATTAGACCAGTTTGCTCCGGATGCCACTCTAATACACGTGGACATAGATACCGCAGAGATAAACAAGAATATACAGGTGGATATACCGATTGTAGGAGATGTGAAGCTTGCGCTGTCGGGAATAATAAAGTTGCTGGAAAAAAAGAGAGCGAAGAAAAGTGGGAGCGAATGGGAGAAGCGAATAAAAAAGATGCACTCGGCATGTGACTCGTGTATAGAAGACATATCAAGGGAAGGAGCATCGGTATCAGATATATTAATAAAAGAAATCAGCAGAATCCTGGATGACGATGCAATAGTCACAACAGAAGTGGGGCAGTGTCAGATGTTTGCAGCACATTATTACATGACGAGAAAGCCCCGCACTTTTATATCTTCTGGCGGGCTGGGGACGATGGGATTCGGATTCCCCGCAGCGATAGGAGCGAAGGTTGCGGCACCGGATAAAAAAGTCGTGGACATAGCAGGGGACGGAAGTTTCCTGATGACCTGTCAAGATTTGGCTACCTGCGTTGAGAATGATATACCCGTTGTGGTCTGCATCTTGGACAACAGGTATTTGGGTATGGTAAGGCAGTGGCAGGAGCTGTTCTATGAAAAGAAATACGCGCATACAGGTTTGGGAATAACGCCGGATTTTGTTAAGCTGGCGGAAGCGTTTGGATGCTATGGCGAGCGAGTGGAAAAGCCAGAGGATTTGAAAGACGCATTAAACAACGCATTTGAGTCGGGAAAGCCCGCAGTGCTTGATATGATTGTAGGGAAGGAGGACAAGGTATTGCCTATGATTCCTCCGGGTGGTGGCATAACGGGAATGATAGGAACGGAAAGATGCAAACACATATAATTTCGTTATTGGTGGAGGATAATCCGGGGGTGCTTACGCGAATGTCGGGCATGTTCACCCAGCGAGGAATCAATATCACCTCGCTCACGGTTTCTCCATGCGAGAAGGAAAGGTTATCAAGGATGACGGTGGCGATAGAGGGTTCAGAGAGCGAGCTGGAGATGGTAAGGAAGCAGCTCAGCAACCTGATAGAAGTGGTAAAAGTGGTAGATTTGAAGGAGAGCGAGGCGATTATCCGCGATTTATGCCTGCTAAAGGTGCATGCAAAGGATCCAGAAGCTCGCTCGGAGGTAATGCAGCTTGCGGAATCTTACGGAGCGAAAATATTGGATGCTGCGTTGGATTCCGTAACACTGGAACTTACAGAAGAGCCAAAGAAGATAGACAGGTTCGTGGATTTGATGCGGCATTTTGGCGTGAAGCAGTTGTTCAGGACGGGGGTTACGGCGATTGGGATAAGTGCAGGTGCAGGAGGAAGCTTGGAGAAATAGAAATGTGGTACATGAGTTCTCCTTTTGTGGAAAGGTATTCGAAAAAGTTTTAAACGGAGAAAAATAAATACAACATCTGTAAGGCGAAACAAAAGAAAAAAAGTGGGTAAAACCATGAGTCAAGAAGCGATGGTGAAAATCGGGAAGAAGTTTGCATCCCTTAGTTTTGAAGAAGTGGAAAAAATAAGCACAGAGGAGCAGGGCAGATATGAGAATCCTCATTAACAACACTTTTTCTTTTTAGAAAACACTTTCTTTCTAAAGAAAGAACCTGTGCTAAGAAAGGATTTT
>CAZXYJ010000045.1:0-8600 GCA_964644925.1 uncultured Halobacteria archaeon
TGCAGTAGAAGTATGGGTTATATAAAGTTTATTAAATGTGACATTGTCAAAATAGGCATTCATCAGCGTTCCCGAATATGTCTCTACTTCACCGAGCGAATTTAGTTCGAGTTCCAGCCAGTCGAGGTCAACGTGTTTGTAACTGCTAAACGCGTGGAATTCCGCGAAGCCTTCTGGCGTGAATTCAACGATAATAACCTTCTCCTTTGCTACTCGATGCAGCTCATGGAGGCATTTTCTTCTTCCCTCGGGTTCAATGTGATGCAAAACACCGTAACAGATTACAACGTCAAAACTTCCGTTTGGATAACTAAGTGAAGTTGCATCTCCGTGCTCAAATACGATTTGCTCGGCAAGACCTTCCTTTTCTGCGTCTCTCTTCGCATCCACTAAAGCATCCTCAGAAACGTCTATATTTGTAACCGTGCAATTGAAATCGCGGGCTGCGATAATCGCTAACGGTCCTGCACCGACATCGAGCAAAACCTTATTGTTTACGTTTCCCCACCTCAGAATCTCCGCTCGTTCTATCAAACCTTCTGCGTCTTCTTTTAGTTTTTCGGGGTGCATTTTAATCGTGCATTTTTTATTATTGAATATCAAAGTTTTATAGAACATCGAAAAGCATCTGTGAAAACCTCCGCAAAGATTTAAATATGGAAGTACCATTTGTATCTTAAAGGAGAGGGTGAAAATGGGAGAAATAGACGCGATATATGAGGAAGGGGTGCTGAGGATTGTAAAGCCAGCGAGGATAGAATCTGATGTTGTAACTGTAAGAATATTGAACAGGGACAAGATGCTGACAGAAGAGGATATGAAAGATATTTTGAAGGCTATGGATAAAAGAGAGAAGGGGAATTATTACAAATTGGAAGAAGTGTTTGAATGATGTAACTTTTAAAAAATTCGACCAGAAGGAGGTGTGTCAGAACTTAGGTTCGGATAGAGAGAACTTAAGTAAAATTGATACCAAAAGGCTGGGAAGGGGGGCGTTTCGAATGATAGGTGTTTACAGAAACTTTAAATATAATATTGAAAAAGCAAGATGCTTATTAGACCTGGTAATAATCAAAAAATTCCGAGATGAGGTTTTTGACGGAGTTGTTGAAAACCTTGTGGATAATTTTAGAAGGGAACTAAAAGAAAATCTTCCTATCTTAAGACAAAAGGAGATAGTGATAAAAGGTCCGTGGGAATTATTACCCGACCTGAAAGCTCCACCTGCTTCTCCTATTGATTTTGTGCCTCGCTTCTGCTCTCTGCTCAATTTAAGCAGTGAGATAAGGGCAAAGGCAATAGAGATAATAAAGCGAGCAACAGAGAAGGAGCTGACCACCGGAAGAGGACCGATAGGGATAGCAGCAGCCGCTATTTACATCGCGGCAATTTTAAGTGGCGAGAGTTGTTCGGAGGAGGAAATAGCCAAAGTTGCAGGTACAACCGAGATTACAATTCGGAACAGGTATAAGGAATTATCAAAGGTGTTAGATATAGATGAGCTTCGTTAAACATTGCTTTGAAGCTATAATTTTTTCTCCATTTCTAAGTAGCACATTTTCTTTCACACGCACTCATTTTTCTTTGCACCATTCCATACACCTTATTCACCCTCCACCTGCACCACAATCGTCCTCTCAATCGCTTTCACCACCCTCATATAATGCTCAATCTCCTCCAACGATAATTTACGCCTCTTCTTATCCATTTGCTTTCTCTTTTAGGTATTTATTTATCCCCTTTTATAACCACAAGATTACGCAGATTTTCACGAGAAACCTTTTCTTAGAAAGAAAAGCTTTACCAACAACTTTTTTACCTTCGGTAAAAACCTTGACTAAAAACATTCTCTTAGTTTTTCTTTTAGCACAGGTTTTCTTTTTGTGAAAAAGAAAAAGTGTTGTGTCAATCTTGTGCAATCTTGTGGTTTTATCATCTCCAAAATTTTCTACATTCTACAATCTTCCAATATCCCCTCGGCATTATCCACCACAAAAATCCGGATGACTTCCAACTCCAGACAACGCTCAAACCTGTCTTCAGTCCTTTTTATTATCTCCTCAACGGTCAGAGCAGGCGCCATTTTTATATAATCCAGAACATAATGCAGATACCACGCCTTTACATATTCACTCCCTTTTTGACGCCGCAAAAACACTACCTGAAGATACTTGGGGATTTTCATTATCCTTCTGAAATCGTGAACGCTTACCAGATCCAGAATTATCTCTTCGCCTTCACGTTCACAGAACTCCATGAACTCCTGACTCTTTTCGGGAAAGTCACTCAAAAGATTCACAACGTCCGATACTTCCTTGGTTATCCCTATCTGCGCTGCCCATTTATCGTGTATTTCCCATTTCGGCATATATATCACTCCTTCCTGCACCTACACACTAAAATCATAGTCATTCCAGTAATAAATAGTAAATAATGAACCACGAGATTAACACAACACTTTCTTTCTTTTCCAAAGAAAGAACCTGTGCTAAGAAAGAAAAAATTATTTGTTTTTCTTTTAGCACAGTTTTTCTTTTTGTAAAAAAGAAAAAGTGTTGTGTAACCTTCACCGAGGACAAAAAGATGACCGTGAAAGAGGAAATATCGGATAGAGACAAAGCATTATTCGAAGCAGGCATCAAATTAGGTGCGCTATATCACCAGTTTATCGGCACTCCTGTGAGCACGGAAACCGCGAAGGAGCTGGAGACCGCGATAGAAAAAAGTGTATCGCTTCAGCCCTGGGTACGCGCCGTGAAAGTGAAAATAGACAGAGAAAAGGTGAGGAAGTGCGAGAATGGGAATAAATTCAAGTATTGTGAGTTGAGTGGCGAAATGCTGGATGTGGAAGTCGTGGTCAGGTACGAAGAGGTGGAAGTCCATGCAAGGGGGAAATACGACGAGGAGATGGATTATCCCTTGATGCGTGTTGAAAAAATCCTGCTGAAAAATCGAAACAAATCCTCTATCAAGTCCAGCGCTTCCGGAAGTATCACGAACACTACGTAGGCAATAACAATCAACGCAATCATCGCGCCTATCCTCGCTAACACTTCGTGTGCGATAAAAAAGCTGTGTAAAGGGGAGCCAAACCACTGCTCAAAGTATGCGGCGCCGACTAATGCGTTTCTTAAAATGTTTAATCCGTATATAACAGGAACCGAGACACAAAAGGCTTTTAGCTTTCTTCCTATCGGAGCGGTTACACCAAAAACCACACCCGTAAAAAGAGCCATACTTTGTATCGCAGTGCAAGCTAAGATTATCTCTATCGGTTTGTAGACCTCATGAAAGGAACTGCTGGTTGAGTAAATGCTGGATGGAGGCACGATATAAACGCCCACGTTGAGCAGATTCAGCATCATAACGCTTAGTTTAGCGGTGACGAAAATAAGTAAATCACCAAGAAGAGCAAATTCGGAAAACGGGAAGTAAAAGACCGCGGTTATAAGTGCAACTTTGGTTATCGTGAGAACCAAATCCGCGTCCCCTTTTTCGCTCGTTGTCATCAAAAGGAATGCTAAGAGGAGCGAGAAGGCGAGAAATATCAGCGCGAAGGACGTGCGAACGTAGTCCCCCAACAATAAACAGCGCAACGTTTCGAAATAGCAGTAACCGGCAAAAGATACCCAGCCTAAAGCGCCCACTAATTTTCCAAACCACGATGAATAGAAAACACCATCTGATTCTTTCCGGCGGGACAACAGCGCCAGAAGGAAAAAAGCTATTGCAATAAACGGGAGGGCGGATTGTAAAACCATTTACTAACACATAACGGTTTTACTTTATTAAAAGATTTGGATTCGTAAGGAACTCCAGTTTTTCGGGTTCTCTTAGCAGTTTATATAGCGCCACTTCTTTACTCAGGCGTAGTTCAACTTTTAGAACCCTTCATGATCCAAAGAGACACCCATGAGCATGAAAATAATAATATATTTTCATACCAAAAAGAGGGATAGGCATTGTCGGGGGTTAAACTTTGTCCGGAATTTTTCGCAATCCAACAATTAATGTTTTCATACTGTGTTTTCAGAGGATTCCAAAAGAATAGAATGCCACTCAAAAACGATATCGAACCATCTTAAAAAATCCTCTAATATTTTTTTTTCCGCTGTTTTTTCAGTAGACAGTCTATAAATCCCTGAACCCCTAAATTGGTAACCAAATATTCTTTTTTCCTCAAGATCAAAACCTTCTACTCTCGTAATATCTGGAAAGAGAAAACCCAAAAAACCTATCTTTTTATCAAGAACCAATCCAAATAGAACTGGCTCGAAGTTATATCCTCTAATTTCAAATACTTCCGCTTTATCCCTAAGAAAGTGTTCCCACTCTTTTATTCTAACTTTAATTCTTTCTTTTATTTTTTCACTATCACTGTTACGCAATTGAAAAGTTGAATCAGGGTTTTTAAGTAGGATTCTAAATTTTTCAATCTTAAAATCGCTTTGAACACTTTGAATCGCCGGATAAAATGTATCAGAATCCATGGCTAGAATATCAATTGTTTTTTGGGGAAAATAATCCCTAAAAAGTTCTGTAAACGCTGTATTAAAATCATAATAAACGCTTCCCTGCATTTGTTCATAATCCACTAAATGGCGATATGTTTTAACGACAGGTCTCTCTTTAAGCGATTTTTCCACTTCTTCATAAGGAACGGCATTTTTCCAAACGAAATCAAAATGCCATTTGAATTTCTTATAAGCGTTAGATTCTGCCTTAAACGTGATCTGTGGTAATTTAACGGTATTAACCTGCGCGTTTGAATCGCCGTAGATATACTGCGACGTATAACAAACATCATCAAACATAACTAATAGGCAATATGGTGCGGTATCATAGTATCTTACTTCGATTGGAGGCTCTTGTGATCTGACGCCCTCATTGAGCGAGTTGATTTGTACACGTGATCTCTCGCTTTCAAAAAATTGACCACTTTTATTCCTATAATCTTCGTCATCTTTAAATGTTCCCCCAACAGTTTCTGCTTCTGAACGATACAATGCCTGAAGTGAATTCACATTTAGCAACAAAACTTGAAATTTAACTTTCGGTTTGGTATTTATGATTCTATGAATAATATCAGTAAAATCAGACCCAGGATTAAAGAAAATTCGTAACGTAGCTCCAATCATTCGCACAGTACCTTCTTCTACACTCTCTAATTTTTCGCGCAAATCCGCTATGGCCTTTCCTTTTCGATCGGGATATATGGTAACTATGCCCGCCTCTTCGAGACTATGCCTTTCTTCCATTGCTTGCGTGACAATTGCCATTAGCTCCTTTCGTAAGTCTTCCTCACGAACCGTACTATAATATTCTGAAAAGAAAACACTAACAGTACTTGCTATAAAAGTCGCTACTCCTATTTGTCGCAATGCTATGCTCAATAGTTCGTAACCATATCCCTCTACGTAAAATGATAAAAAGATAAGAAATGCACTAACCAAGATGAAAAAGATCATCAGTAATCTGAAATACTGTTTAAAAAGCTTCTTCTCATTCCCCATGAGTCGTTTTCCTAATCATCTATACTTTATACATGACATCTTTATATATAAGAATATTTTCATTTATGGACAGGAGGTATTTAAAAATATGTATTGCAAATATTCGAGGGAAGCCTTAGAGATGTATTGTATTTTAAGCAGGTACTTCGAGATTGGCCTATGCTGGAATATCGAAGAGCGCATGAAGAGATGCAAATTTTTTACCGATGTTAGCAAAGATAAATGGTTAGAAGTACAAAATAAATCGGATTATGAGTTTCTACGGGAGGAAAATATAACTAACAATCTTTGTACTAAAGAAGAAGTTAAGGAACAATGCAAACAAAAGATGAAGCATATAACCTTTTAAAATCAACTCTCAAAGGCAAAAGAGACGGTTATTTATAGAGAAAAATAAAACGATGTTATCTAAAGACTCTGTTAATCTTGATGACATTAACTATATACGAGATTTGGATCGATCAAACATGTATTCATATTTATGCTCAATAGCTAAAGACACCTTAGAATCCTACAAGAAGGCAAAGAATATCTTCACCATCCCTTCCAACGACATTAAAAATATTATAGGTGCGGGAATGGGTGGATCCGGAATGGCACCTATAGCATTGGGATCCCTGCTTAAAGATGAATTAACAATTCCTTATGCCCTTTCTCAAGATTATAATATACCCGCATCCCTCACTTCTAACACCCTTTTAATAGCGATTAGCGATTCTGGTGAGACTGAGGAAGTTATTAGCCAGTATTATCAAGCTAAAAAAAGAGGTGCAAAAATAATCGCGATTGGTCAAGGGAATAAATTAATCGAAATAGCAAAGAAAAATAAAATTCCATACTTTGCTTACTCAACTCCTGTTCCTTCCCGTGCGTCATTTGCATTTATGTTTGGTCCATCCCTAGCCTGTTTAGAAAATATCAGCGTGGTTCATGATGATAAAGAAGATGCATTATTAGAGTCAATTAAGGTTGTCAATAAACTGGATGCTGAGATTGGAATTAATGTCCCAACTGAAGAGAACATAGCAAAAAAAGTTGCTTTGCTGTTAAAAGCACATATCCCAATTTTGTATGTTGAACCACCATTTGGTTCTTTAGGCTCTCGTTTTGCAAAAATGCTTAATGAAAATGCAAGAATGTTTGCATTTTACAACCATTTTCCAGAGATTAGGCATAATGAGATCATGAGTTGGGTATCAATAAATCGAAAATTAAAATTTATTCCGATTTTACTTCGAGATAGCGAAAAAAATTCAAAAATGGAAAGAGAAATAGGCGAGGTTAAAAAATTGCTACGTGATTGCTCTGACATTATCGAATTTAGAGCTGTTGGAGAATCTAAAATTGCTCGTTTCTATTCTTTATTACATTTGACCGACATGATTGCATATTACGAAGCCATTTTAGTCAAAAAGGACCCAAGTGAAACTCCAGAATTAAAGCGGTTAAAAAGTAAATTAAGAGCTTCTTCTATGTTACCATACTCTTAAATGCCCATTTAAAAATTTTGACAATAATCCTCTTCTATTTGGGATCTATCACTAATTAAGAGCAATTAAAAGCAATTAAAAGGATATTTGTAAAATTATTTCAGCAAAGGTTTTCTTTTCTTTTTTAGCCTCTTGCATGATCCAACGATTAGTTATTTCTCTGTCACCAAAATGTTCTACGAGAGAAGCATAATTTTTACTCTTTATCGCTATGGAATATTCCTTAGCTGTCATCTTTGCAAGACCATAACTCCGCCCCAAGGGTAAACTACATTTTCTATATGCTCTGTATCTAAAATCCTCAAAAGACCGCATACCTGGATCTTGGCGAATAAAAACCAATTGACCTAATTCAGCATTTATACCAGTAATTGATTCGCTTATTTCACGGCATACCGCAAACCCAAAATATGTTATTTTTCGAATTCCTTGTAACGATTCGTATGATCTTGCTCCTTTTACCTCTACAATGTCAGATTTTTTTAAGATAGACGCAACTTCAGAAGATATCTTATTACCGTTCACAACGCCCATTTTAGGACCATTACGACACACCAAAAATCTTCCAGAGTTATATAATCTTTTTAAATTATAGAAAATTCGCTCGTTTAGCAGTTCTAATACTTCCTGATACGAAATATCGTTACCATAACAGCTATACCTTGGAATGACATGAATCGTCAATTTAGAGTTGTACTCTAATTGTTTTTCAAAAAATTTCATTTGAAAGATTGTCTCTATAAAATCGTCGGTAAACGATGCTATATATATCTCCCTTCCTGTGTCTAAGACTTCTCTTTTATACTCTAACCAAAAATCAATCCCCATCTCTTTACCTATCTTATTTTCCAACATCTTTTTTACATAGAAAATTTTTTCAGGAAAGCTATCTCCATATTTTAAAGGAATTATACTATTATCGTATATTTTCGATACGGCAGTTGCATATCTTTTCATGTCGAGTCCTATCAACCCGCTTGCAAGCGATGCCTTCAAATAGTCATATAAACTTTTCTTATCGCCCCATCGCTTAATAATATCACAAGCAATGATTTTACCGATTTTTTTCAAATCTTCATAAGTATTGAATACCGTTTCAGGATCTTTCGTTAGTAACATTGAGATAATGCGTCGAAAGACATCCGGATATTCTTGATGTGCGATCACGTCTTTTAATTTATTTCCATCGGATAATTGAAGTTCTAAAATAGAGACGACTTCATTCTGTATTTTTTCAAAATTTACATCTATTTCCTTTTTTATATTTACATCTAATCCTTTGATATGCTTTATAGATTCAAGATCCATTCCTACTTCTTTTTTGACCCATGTGGTGTACTCCAAATTATCTTCAGACAAAATGAATTGAGGTCTATTTTTTCGTTCAGAAATCATAAAAGTACCGGGAATATACTCATCTCTAAATAGTTCAATGATATCATCTTGATCTGCTACATCTTCAGGTATGGCGAGTATATCTTTAATTACCTCGGAATCTAAGTTTTGGTAGTGTTCTCTTATCATATTTATCACTCTAAGTATTTTATCGTCACGTGCCCGTAATTAGGCGGGATTATGACTTTATCGCCTTTCTTTG
>CAZXYJ010000046.1:0-8584 GCA_964644925.1 uncultured Halobacteria archaeon
GGCTTTCCATACTCCAGCGAAAGGTCCATTATCTTCCTCGTGAGCTGCGATGCTATCATTTCGTCATGTTTGGTCGTTCCTTCTATTATGCAACCCAGTGTAACCACGGCATCTACTTCTTTCTCTTTATCGTTCTCACTTACCATCTTTTTCACTGCCAGAGGCATGTCAAAGGTTCCCGGTGTATATACGGTGCGAGTGACTTTCGCACCGAGAAATGCCGCATGCTCCCTCCCCAGTATCTCCATCTGATAGGTGATGTCGCGATGAAACTCAGAAACGACAAAACCCAGTTTTATTTCTTCCAAATCTTCTTTTCCCATTTTTTCCCTTTCCTTTTATAACCCCTCAGATCACACTGATTTTTACAGATTAGTTATTTAATGTTGTTGTAAATAAAATATAATGTAGTCATTCCAGTAATAAATTGCAAATAATGAACCACGAGATTCCACGAGATTAACACAAGAAATACGGGTTAACAGGGGGTAAAATCGTCAATGGAACACTTAAAACTAAAGTCTATTATCCTTCTCTCGTGGAAATCTGTGTAATCTGGTGGTTAATTTGGTTACCGAAAAATGCGCGCCTTCCTCAACCAGTCTATATCCGGCTGATACAAATCTCGTATGTCCGTCAATCCTAAACTAATCATAGCGAGCCGCCCGATGCCAAGTCCCCACGCTAAAACGGGATAGTCCACACCCAGGGGATTCGTTACCTCTTCGCGGAATATCCCTGCACCGCCTAATTCTATCCACCCTCGCTCTGCCATATACACTTCTACTTCTACTGAAGGCTCGGTATAAGGGAAATAACCAGGGCGGAATCGTATCGAAGGAAAACCCATCTTATTGTAAAACGTTGCGAGACAGCCCAGCAAGTTGCTGAACGTTACTCCTTTGTCCATGACAATCCCTTCTAACTGGTCGAACTCCGGAATATGCGTTGGGTCAATCGTCTCACGGCGATAAACGCGGTCAATGCAAAAGACCTTCACCGGCGGCTCGGGATGCGATGCCAGATAGCTCAAGGTAACGGCAGTTGTATGCGTTCTCAGCAGCAGCTCTTCCCCTAACTCCCTTTTCCATTCTCCACCCCAGCCGGTAGAATTTAACGAACCACCATGCTCGTGCATCTGTTTGACCTTTTCTATCAGGTCATCGCTCGCTTCTATCCGCTTTCTCGCTGCCAGATAGAACGTGTCCTGCATCTCTCGTGCTGGATGGTCCTGCGGCACGAACAGCGCATCGAAATTCCAAAATGCACTCTGGACAACTTCTCCTTTTATTTCTACAAAACCCATCTCCGTGAATATTCGCCTCATCCGGTCTAAAAGCCGCTGATATGGGTGTATCTTTGCAGGGAAAACATCCTTTGATGCTAAATTCACGTCGTATCGCTTGAACTTACGACCTCTCCACGAGCCCGTTCTTAAGAGTTCTGGTGTTAGCTGCGCTATTTCCTCCTCAATCGAGATACCTTGCGACAAAATCTCTTTTCCTGCTTCTGTAATCGCTATTTTTCTCTCAATATGTGTTTCTGACTCTAATAAATTCCTTCTCATCAAATCATCCAAAAAACTCTTTGTTGATGTATTCTCTATTTCTGGGATTATTTTCTTTACCTTGCTTAGCAATGTATTCTCTTCTATTTCTCCTCCTTCTTCTCGTACAATTCGTAATATCTCCTCGTCAACACCAACGCTGGAATACCTATCTTCCGGAACTTCAGGAGGAACCCAGGAAGTATTTCCCGTTGGCGTTAAAATTTTTTTACCTTCTTCTTCCTCAATTTTCGCCCAGCCCTTCTTTAGTAGCCAATTTGTTGAAATATTTGCTTTCGCTTCATCTGCGAACTCATTTTTCAGTTCTTCAAAAGGTGCTGGTAATAAATCCCGCCTTAGGGGTATCCTCTCCGGCAGCCCTTTCTCCGTATATCCCTCACCTTCCTCCGTCAAGCAATAATAAACCTTTTTTTCCTCTTTTATTTCACAAAGTCCCTTCTGAGCAAGCATAAAAGCAGTTTGCATCGCCGCGTCTTCATTTATACCTGTTTTTTCCGATAAGGTCCCTTGGTCCCACTCGCCACCCTCCTCTCCAAAAGCCAGCAAAACCCTCTTTTCAGTTGCCGTTAGTTCTGTGGTTGCTTTTGTATTTGTTCCTCTCATTTGTCGTCTTAGCTAAACGTATTTGATTAGTAGTTGTTTTACCTTATATTTTTTATTTTAAGATTCATGGCAAAAATGGATTTATAAAGACAGGAGAAATGGCTCGGGAAAAAACGAAAAGCTTATAAGAATTCAAAATTTATATGAATGGAAGGGTTGAGGCAAATAAATGAACACACCAGAAAAAATTGCGTCAGTTTATCTCAGATTAAATGGCTTCTTTACCTTAAACAACTTTACGCATCTTCCAGAAAAAGGACAATCTATGGAATCTGATATATTAGCAATTCGATGCCCAAGTTCAGAGGAAAAAGTAAACGGAGAAAAATTACAAATTGATGAGAACTTCTTCACGAGTTGTAAATTAAATAAAGGGGAGGTTATAGGATTGCTAGTTGAGGTAAAAGGGGATAGGAAAAAAACTCCGTTTGACCCGTTGTTTAGCATAAAAGATGCAGAATTGGGAAATAGCTTGAACAAAAGCATTATCTCGGAAGATTTGAAGGATGCATTCAAAACTAATAGATTTTCACTTACTAATAATGCCTCTGTTACGAAAAAAAAAGAGGACGAATGGGAGATAAAGGAAAATAAAAAAAATTTCATCATCAGGAAAAAAGATGAAACGCTGTACATTTACCAGCAATGGATGAAAGAAAAAACAGAGAAAAAGATAGAATATGCTAAAAGCTTCTTTGGTAATTTTCAGGATAGAGTATATCTTTGTGCTGTCAGTGGTTTGCACGATGAGCATCCTTATCCCCTTTGTGCTGCCAGTGATTTGAGTAATAATCCCCTAATTAAAATTGGGATAGGATATATTGCTCAAAAAGTAAAAGATATAATTGAGGAGAGGGAGAATACCTGCAAAGGCAAAAAAATTAACTCATGGAGGCTCAATGACGAACTACTTTCAGATTTAATCTATTTGAAAAAGATAGGACTACTTAGTGCTGAGAAGAAAAAATGAATAAGAAGCTTGGAATAGGAATTGTTGTAATTGCAATTGTAGCAGTAGCGATGTTTGCAGGATGCGTTGAGAAAGAAGAAGTATCTATGCCTACGCCTACACCAACGCCAGTAGTAACCCCATCACCCACCCCAACACCAAGTCCTACTCCTCCTTTGAAAACAGTGTCGGACAATGTTAAAACAATAACAGTAAATATTGCATTTAATATATTTGATGAACTTTGCATGTATATTGTTTTTGAAGATGAGCTTGGCAGATCCTTTTCAAAGCTCGATGATGGTAGCACTCGGATAAAAATGGAAACTATTTCTTTTCGTTCGCAGATAGATGAAAAAATCAAAAATATGGATGCAGGAGAACAATTCAAACGTTTGGATCTACCTGATATGACTAAGGAGTATGATAGTTGCAGAGTTGTTAATGTTACAATAACTCTACCAAACGGTAAAACTGAATGTATCAGTATAGATTTCCCTTATGAAGATAAGAAAAATGCTTGTGATTATCAAATGGGTTATATTTATGGAGCACTCGAAGCAGATGAAGGATATTCAGCTAAAATACCAAGGGTCATGGGCGAATATTACTGTGAAGGCTATATCGATGGATATATAGGAGCAACATCACGCTATAAATCATCTTCTAGTACTAAAACAATAACAATTGGAAGCGTTTCTGAAGTAGCAAGTGCGTATACACCAACTTTAGAAGACAGTAAATTCGTGGAGTTGCTAGGTGATGCTTGGGTTACGATTACATCAGATATGGAGGATATTAACTCCGCATCTGATTCAAAAAGTCTCGAGTTAAGGTTAGGTGTTGGATATGACAATGCTGAAGAGGCATTGGCCGAAATAGATAAATATGACGTATCGCCAGAACTGCAACCTCTAAAAGACGAGTTCAAGTTAGCATTGCAAGATTTCAAATGGATGTGTTATTATGAAGGGAGAGGGGTAAAGAATTATGATACGGATGATTTAGAAACCGCGGAGAGTTATGCAAAAAGTAGCAATAATCATTTTCAAAAAATTCCCGATTTGATGAATGAATTTGAGAGAAAATATCGGACTATATAAGTCTATACAAATTCTCATTTCAACTATCCCTATCTTCTTACCTCGGCGATAAAAAAGGGGGAATCGAAAGGAAAAGGGAAGCGACGTTTTATTGGTGATTAAACATCTTAAGGATTTTTGGAACTATTCCCTTGTAAGTTTTAAATCATCTCACCATATATCACAATCGCTTTCCTCATGTCTTCCTCCTTTAAGAAACCGTGCGGTGCAGGGACCTCAAAAATCCGCTTCGGTATGCGCAGTTTTTCGAGGTCAAACCCTTCTCTGAACTTGAAGTTCATTTTAGCACGATGGAATAACTCTCCCAAGGTCTTCTAATTTTTCCTCTGTCCAAATTCCAAAACTATCCTCTACTGGTCGTCCCTTCTTCACCTTGCAAATAATGACTTCTTTCTTTTCGTTGACCGCCATCTCTATCTCATCACCTGCCTCTATTAAGATTTCGTTTCGTATTTCTTTGGGGATGGTGAGCTGATAATTTTCATTCACTTTAATATTCGCTATTTCCATAGTCATCTTTTTTCCTCCTTATACTTAATAACTTTACCTTTGCTCTTACTCTTTTTCCTCGCCCTCACCTTCGCCCTTCACATCATAATCCACATCCACGTAATCCGCTTCACCTTCACCCTCACCCGCTTTCTTCTCCTCACCTGCCCCTGCCTGTGCACCCTGTTTAGCCGCTTCTTCCGCAGCCTTCTTCTGCGCCTCCTGATACACCACGGCAGAAACCTCATGCAGCGCCTTCGTCAGTTCATCCGTATCCGCCTTTATCTTTGCCATATCCTTCGTCTTCAACGATTCTTTCAGCTTGTCCTTCGCCTTCTCTACCTTCTCACGCTGTTCCGTACTTATCTTGTCTCCCAGCTCGGTAATCGTCTTCTCCGAGGCGTACACAAGCGAATCAGCCTGATTCACGAGTTCTATCTCCTCACGCCGCTTCTTGTCCTCTTCACTGTACTTCTCCGCTTCGTGCACCATCCGGTCTATATCGTCCTTTGCCAGTTTCGTTGATGCGGTAATTCTAATCGAAGCTTCCTTGCCCGTACCTAAATCCTTTGCATTTACGTTTAAAATCCCGTTTGTGTCTATGTCAAACCTAACCTCGATTTGCGGTACGCCACGTGGCGCGGGTGGGATACCATCCAGGTGAAACCTGCCAAGCGAAGTATTATCCGCAGCCATCGGGCGTTCGCCCTGTGCAACATGTATCTCCACACTCGTTTGACTGTCTGCTGCTGTCGTGAACACCTGTGATTTCTTCGTTGGTATCGTCGTGTTCTTCTCGACCAGCGTAGTTGCAACGCCACCCAGGGTCTCAATACTGAGCGTAAGCGGCGTAACGTCAAGCAGAACTATCTCCGCCTTTACCTGACCGCTGAGAATACCCGCCTGTGTCGCTGCACCTATCGCCACGGACTGCATCGGGTCTATCCCCCCCACCGTTTTCTTACCTAAGATGGATTCAAATCGTTCACGTACCATCGGCATCCTCGTGGGACCGCCAATAAGAAGTATCTTGTCTATGTCGTCAGGCGAAAGCTTTGAATCTTTCAGCGCAGTTCGTATCGGCGACTCTAACCGTTTCAACGTGTGTTCCGCGAGTTCCTCTAATTTCGCTCGCGTTAACGTCACCTCTAAATGCTTTGGCTCGCCGCCGGAAACGATAACAAACGGCAGATTTATCGTTGTAGATACCGAAGAGGAAAGTTCTATTTTCGCTTTCTCTGCCTCGTCCCGTATACGCTGCATCGCCGTCAGGTCGTCCCTCAAGTTTATCCCTTCTTTTTCTTTGAATCCCGCTACAAGCCAGTCTATCACTGCTGCATCCATGTCCGTTCCACCAAGATGCGTGTCCCCACTTGTAGAAAGCACCTCAAATACGCCTTCGCCTACGTCCATAACGGTAACGTCAAAAGTGCCACCACCAAAGTCGAGAACCGCGACCTTATATTCTGCTTCCTTTCCAAGCCCATACGCCATTGCCGCCGCTGTTGGCTCGTTTATTATCCGTTTTACATCGAATCCCGCAATCTCACCCGCATCTTTCGTCGCCTGTCGCTGGTTGTCATCGAAATACGCAGGTGCCGTGATAACAGCAGCATCTACCTTCTCGCCTAAATACGCTTCTGCATCCGTCTTTATCTTCTGCAACACCATCGAAGCGATTTCCTGCGGTGTGAATTCCTTGTCCACGGTCTTCACGTATATCTTCTCAGAACTCCCCATCTTCCTCTTCGTTTCGCGTACCGTTCCTTCAGGATTAACTACCGCCTGCCGTTTCGCCGCTACGCCGACTAACCTATGACCGTCCTTTGTAAATGCAACTACCGATGGAAACATCTTCCCCCCGTATGCACTACCCTCTGCACTCGGTATTATCTTCGCTTCGCCACTTTCATCCACAAAAGCAGCTTCTGAGTTCGTTGTTCCAAGGTCAATGCCTATTATCCTTCCCATTTTTATCTGTCCCTACGTTTCATTTCAATTCAATTTCAATGACTTCTTGAATTTTATAAAAAAAAATAAAAAAGAAGGAAGAAAAAAATTAGTATTCTCCCATTCCTTCCATTCCGCCCATTCCACCTGGTGGCATACCGCCGCCTGGTGGCATACCGCCGCCTGGCTGCGCACTTGACGCTATTACATCGTCTATACGCAGTATCATCGTTGCTGATTCTGTTGCCGAGCTTATCGCCTGTGTCTTTATTCTCAATGGTTCTATGACACTTGCCTTTATCATGTCCGCTGGTTTGCCCGTGGTCATATCCAGACCCATATATTTGTTCCCTGATTCGTGTTCAGACCGAAGTGCAACGAGCACATCTATGGGGTCTAAACCCGCATTCTCGGCAAGCGCTCTCGGAATGACTTCCACTGCATCTGCGAATGCCTGTATTGCCAGTTGTTCTCTTCCGCCTACGCTTGCAGCGTAATTACGCAGTTGTATCGCAAGTTCTATCTCCGTGGCTCCGCCTCCTGCTACATATTTGCCGTCCTCTACTGCACATGCCGTTACTCGTAATGCGTCATTCATTCCACGCTCTAACTCGTCCACTACGTGCTCTGTCCCTCCTCGGAGCAATATAGATACGGATTTCGGGTTCTGGCAATCTTCTACGAATATCATCTCGTCGCCGCCTATTTTCTTCTCTTCTACTGTTCCTGCATATCCCAGGTCTTCTGCTCTGATCTCTTCCATCGTCGTTAATACTTTACCGCCTGTTGCGCTCGCCAACTTCTTCATGTCGCTCTCTTTTACGCGTCGCACAGCCATCACACCTGCCTTTGCAAGATAATGCTGCGCCAGGTCATCAATACCTTTCTGGCAGAAAAGCACGTTCGCTCCGCTTTCTGTTACTTTGTCTACCATACTCTTCAGCATGTTCTCCTCTTCGTCCAGGAACGCTTTCATCTGGTCGGGCGATGTAATCTCTATCTTCGCATCTACTTCCGTCTTCTCTATCTCCATCGCAGTGTTTATCAGCGCTATCTTCGCATCCTCCACGAGCTTCGGCATCCCCGAGTGCACGCGTTCCTTGTCTACTATCATCCCCTTTATCAGCACGGTGTCATCCTTGCTTCCTCCCGTCTTCTTCTCTAACTTTATGTGCTCCGTGTCTACTTTCCCCCCTTTCTCTGCTATCGCTATTACCGACTCCACTGCAAGGTTGGTCAGCAGTTCTCTTGCAACCTCTGCTCCCTTCCCAGTCATAGAAGTCGTTGCTATTTTCTTCAGCGTTTTGGTATCGTCGGGCTTGACCGTCTTTGCCATTTTCTTTAACACCTCATACGCTTTCTCCGCCGCCAATCGGTACCCTGTTACAATCAACGTTGGGTGTACCTCCTGATCCAGCAAGTCTTCCGCACGCTTCAGTAGCTCGCCCCCTATAACAACTGCACTTGTCGTGCCATCTCCAACCTCATTGTCCTGCGTCTTCGCTATCTCCACCATCATCTTCGCTGCGGGATGCTCTATGTCCATCTCCTTCAGTATCGTCGCTCCGTCGTTTGTTATTACAACGTCGCCCATAGAGTCCACTAGCATCTTGTCCATTCCCTTTGGTCCCAGCGTAGACTTAACTGAGTTAGCAATGGTCTTCGCAGCGAGAATGTTCCTGCTCTGTGCGTCTTTTCCTCTTGTCCTTTCACTACCTTCCTTCAATATCAATATTGGCGTTCCGCCTAATTGTCCTGCCATATGTTTTATTCACCTCTATTTTTTATATCTGTGGTTCTATATAAAGGTTAGTATATAAATAAATACAAATCTGCTACATATACTAAACTATGTAAAATAAATCATTGACACAGATTAACGCAGATTAACACAAACCTTTCTTTCAAAAAGAAAGCTTTACC
>CAZXYJ010000047.1:0-8424 GCA_964644925.1 uncultured Halobacteria archaeon
CACAAAAAGCAATTACAGGGATTATGGGCGTGTTTTCTTCAGTTATGATTTATACCGGTTAACGGAGAGAAGGATTGAAAATCTTGAACTTAGCCTTGTATCTGCTACGAGGGCATATACGCGAAGAAGGTCAGACTTTTTGTGGATTCCTTCTAATGAAACAGGCGGAGGTAATTATATTTCTCATATTAAGTTCAGAGAGCGGGAACAAAAATAAATTAGGGGCACAGATTAACACGGATTAACACGGATAGATGATAAGAATCAACATGGTTAAACTAAAATAAATCTGCGTAAATCCGTGTAAATCTGCGTCTTAAATAGAAGAAAGTTATACATTATATATTGTACAACAAAAATGGCAAACAGAGAAATTGAAATAGACTCGCAAGTTGCAAGGTGGATCCTGGAAATCGTAGGAATGGGCAATCCTCCTGAATATGGGTCCCAGTATTTTACCGTTGGATTGGATGATTACCTCAACACAATTGATGAAGAGTATCTCAAAACCCATATAAAGAGTGGTGGCTCGATATTTAAAATGGTAATCGGCACCTATGGAGGTGGCAAAACACACTTTTTGTATTCCATTAGAGAAAAAGCATGGGGATATAACTATATCTCTTCATATATTTCCTTAAGCCCCAAAGAAACACCATTTCATAAACTGGAACTGGTTTACAAAGCAATCGTTGCGAACCTTATGTATCCACAAACACCCGAAGAACTTTTATCCGGGTATGATAGAGGAATAGAAGCAGTTATAAAGACGTGGTATAACCAAAAATATCAGGAGTTGTCAGCGAAATTATCCGACGATGCTATACGAAAAGAACTCAATAGTTATGCTTCTTCGCTTGGTTCTTACGAAAGTACAAGCTTCAGAAATGCGGTAAAAGAAGCTTTTTTGTGCCTGGTAGAAAAGAAGGAGAATGATTTTACGCTGATTCTGCAATGGTTAAAGGGTGAAAATTCGCAAAAGAACTTTCTTAATAATCTTGGTATCTTTGAGGAAATAGACAAAAGTACGGCGTTCAGGATGATTCGTTCTCTTATACAGTGGATTCGGGAAATAGGTTATTCTGGTCTCATTATGCTTATGGACGAAGCAGAACAAACGTCAAGCATGAGTCGTAAGGAAAAAGACACGCTTTTGAGTAACTTGCGGGAACTTATTGATGCCTGTGGACATGCAAACGTAAAAAATACGATGTTCTTTTATGCCGTCCCTGATGAAAGCTTCCTTGACGGACAAACACAAATTTATGTAGCGTTACGTCAAAGGATTTCCGGTGTTTTCGACACAGAAATCAATCCGAGGGGTGTAAAGATAGATCTTGAAAAGATACCTGTTGAAGCAGTGGATATGCTGGCAGAAATAGGGAGGAAATTGGCACGAATTTACGAAATAGCCTATAAAACTCCGTTTAAGTCCGACGCGTTGGAAGAAAGCATAGAAAATATTGCCAATGCCGCTTATGAGAAAAAATTTGAAATCGGCTACAAGCGACTCTTTGTTAAGAGTGTTATTAATGCTTTTGATATACTGCGCAGCTCAGAAAAGCTGGTGTCTATCGAAAGGGCGCGTGAAGTGGTCGATGCAAACATGCATTAAAAAACCTTTTCTTAGAAAGAAAAGCTTTACCAAAAGAATATTTTTTCTTTTTTGTAAAAAGAAAAAGTGTAAAGAAAGTTAACTTTACCAAAGAAACCTTATCACAAGAATCCAACAGTACCATACGTATTTTATGTTCTTCTCCCCAACAAACAAGTTCCTCTAAATGAGTGTTTTAACGTACTGCAAGTAAAATGAAGCTTAAAGCCATGAGCAGTCCGGTCCATCCGACACTCAATATACCTTCTCTACCAAATACACCTTTTTATCACCTCCTTTCATTTTTCATTTATTATGCTTGCTTCTATCTCTTCTTCTTTAAGTCACTTGCCGTAGGATGGGTTTTTCTACCAATCATCTTTTCTAATTCTTTTGTCCATTAATATTGCATATATGTAAGAGGGCCCCCTTAAATGTTGAACTGCTACAGTGTTCTTCAATGGAACTAGATCATAGGCTTCTTTAAAATCACTCTGAGCGATATTATGGTTTGTCCTACTAAGAACAATATATCCACCTCTAAATTCATAGGTGAATTCCCCACCTCTGATTTGTTTAAAGGTCTCTCCAGAATGTTCCCTGATTCTCCCCCAAATCTCTTCAAATGTTGGTTTCATTTATTCCTCCTTTTCCATCACGCATATCCTCTTAAGCCCCGACCTCTCCACGCCGTGTTGAAACACGGCGCATCCGTTATTTAAATAATGTATAACGATATAGATTTATTAATTTCTCTATATTTTTTCTATCTAAATCTGAAAGCTTATCGTGAATGCCGAGTTTTGTTGCTAACTCACTTTCTGTTATGATAAATACCTTTAGTTCTGGGATTACTCCGATTTGGTTAAATTTTTTAATAAAATTCCTCTCACTATCTGATGATCTTTGCGGATTAGCGAAATTGTCTCGACTTCCATCATTTGTGTTTAATCTATAATCCAAGTTTTTTGTTTCTCCAACATACAATGGTTGGTCTTTATTATCCAATATGACATACCAGCCAGCTTCCGTTGGCACATCCTCTCCGTTAACCTTAAAACAATATCGGTCATAAACAATTAAATCATAACACCTTTTTTCTACATTAGCTAATGCTTTTAGAACCTTTTCGGCAGATGTTTTATCATTTAAATCGATTTTATTGCATCTTAGTTTTCCTGGCATTAAATCACCCCACTATCATAATTTCAAAACCTACATTCTCGCAAGTAATTCTTTCTTTTTCTGCTCAAATTCTTCTTTTGTCAATATACCCTTTTTATAAAGTGAAGCTAATTTCTCTATCTGGGTAGCTGTATCTGTTTCTTCTTTCTTAGCAGCTTCAGTAAAATTTACAAATTTACTTTGAAAATTTTCAATTCTACTTAAAAACTCCTCTACTTTTTGAGCTTGTCCGAAAATAGTTATACCTGTTACCATTTCAAATCTTATTTTTTGCTCTTGATTCTGATAGTCTTCGTATCGAATGATAAAATTGTTCTCAGTTTCAAAATCTCTTCGACCACCACCAGCACCTAACGAAATCAGTCCAGTTATTGATCCAACTTTACGCTTTTCAGAATGGATATCAAAAATGTTTGTATAAGGTATTGTCAGATTAAATCTCTGTTTGCCTAAATCGTCTTTGAATAACAATCTGTCGTCAAATACAAGCATTTTTATATTGAATAGCCTTTTAGGATGCTCATCCAATCCTCTTAAATAAAGAACGGAATAAGAGCAAATAGCTTCCTTTTCCAAGAGTTTAAGCTCCTTCTTTTGCTGTTGCATTTCTTTATATCCGTCCATGTCTGCACACCTCCTTTATTCACATCCTTTTCTGTCAGCGTTTTTTCTCTTTAAGTCACTATACCCCGTACTTAAGTATGGGGCCTGCACTTAACCTCACTCTCAAATACGAAACTCCGCGGCATACTACCTTTTTATATTTATCATAGGATATAAAATAATTTTCGGTTTTTTCCCGATGTTTCATTTTTGTGAAGTCCTGAAAAGCTTCTCATAAAGCGTTATGTACCAGGTCTTGTGCGTCTTTTCCTTCTCCTCATTTATCCGTTTTTTCTCTTTCCCCTTCTCCCCTCTCTCCCTGCCCTCGTGCAGCCTCCATCTTATCGTATCCCTTCTACACCGATGCGGGTAAACAGCACAGGAGGGATGGGATGATAAGAATCAACAAACACGGTTAAATTAAAATAAATCTGCGTAAATCCGTGTAAATCTGTGTCTTAAATAGACGGAAGTCCTACTTTATATACGATAAAAAAGGGCAGAAAAGTGTCGCAACTAATTGAACACACAATTTATGGAAAAGGAGAAGTAATTGAGCGTAGATATAGGGGATTTGAACTTCGTGTAAAATTTAATAATGGACTTTTAAGGTGGATAAGAAGAGAAGAAGTGCGATTTTTAATAAAAACGCCTGTTTTGTCAAAACCGGAACTTCTAAAACGTCGCAGCATCATGCCAAAAGAGCAGTATAAAGCAAGACAAATGATTGAAGCCTTCAGGTTAGGAATTGTTCCCCATGAACATGTAGAGGAATTTACATTTGGCCGCGATGTGGAAATAGAAGGCATTAAAAACCGGCTAAACCATGCAAAAGAAGGCTCGCAGGTACTAATCGGCGGCTATGGAAGCGGAAAGACGCATCTTTTGGAACATATCTATGCAATAGCACTAAAAAATAATTGGGCTGTTTCGTTAGTTGAACTCAGCTCTAACGAATTGCCTTTTTATAAGCCAAAAAGGATTTACGAAGCGATTATTAATTCCTTCCGGTTCCAAAAAGAAGGGCATCAATACGATTTTAGGGAATTTATGCGGGCAATAGCGAGAACGGAGGATTCCTACAAACTCGAAGAGCATCTGTATCTTGGTGAAATTATTAGAAAGTTAAGAAGTGGTGAGGATAAGGAATATCTTTGGGAATGGATAGAAGGGTATCCAAGCTGGGAGTATTTAAGAGGATGTCCTCGTATGTATGATAAGGCTACGTGTGCGAATATTTATTGTTATATATTGAGCGGGATTGGTTGGGCTGCGAGAAACATCATTGGGCTTGATGGTTTTGTAATCCTATTGGACGAAGCGGAAAGTGTTGAACCCTACTGGTTTTCGTATTACCAAAATAATAAAGTATGGAACTTTTTGAAAGGATTCGTTTCAATGACAAATAATGATGAACGACTCAGGAGAGAAGTGAACGAGAATAATTTTTATAAGCATAAAATGTATGGGGGATACTGGGGGCATGAAACGAAGTTACAATATTGCGGTTATAGCCGCTTACCCTTTCTATGGGAGAACCCCAGTGGGGTTGAAACCGTTTTTGCCTTCGTCCCACATCCGGTTTTAGACTCACGAGCGCCATTTAATACAATACCACGTATTAAAATAGAACGTATTGAAGAGAAATTTTTAAAAGGAATGTTAGAGAGGGCATCGTCAATATATGAACGGGCATACAATACTCCTATCAACCAGGAGCTACTCCCAAGAATCTACGAACTGCTTCCAAGAGATAATATTCGCATGTTTATCAAAGCGGCGGTAGAAGCTTTTGACCTCCTTCTCTTTCATCCGGATAGGAGCGTAGAAGAACTGTTGAGATGACATGATATGACAGATAGAGAAACAATCAAAGAACTGAAAAGAGAGCTTAAACGAACATGGATGACGTTTTTTGGTAGATTTGGAATACTCCTACCTGTCCAAATAGAAACAATACCCGTGGTTATAGCGGGAAAAAATGCAGTTATTACGTCTCCTGCTGCAAGTGGAAAGACAGAAGCGGTTATTGCACCACTGGCAGAAAGATTTTTTAATGACGGTTGGGCGAACCTGGCAATACTTTATATCTCCCCTACAAGGGCATTGGTTAATGATGTGTCGTACCGGCTGAAAGAGCAGCTTGAGGATTTAGGCATTTCCTCATCATTAAAAACCGGCGATAGCCCTTCATTCAATCCGAAAAAGCTACCGAATTTACTCATAACGACTCCCGAATCCTTCGATTCTCTGATTTGCAGGCATCCACAAGCATTTAAAGAGTTGAGAGCCGTTGTGCTTGATGAAATCCATCTTATAGATAATACATACCGGGGCGACCAGATTCGCTTGCTTTTGAAAAGACTCCGATATATTACAGAAACAGCGTTTAATATCTATGGTCTTTCCGCAACCATAGCAGACCCGAGAGATATAGGAAACCGCTATTTTAGCGATTTTGAGGTTATTAAATCCCAGGGCAGGCGTGAACTCGAATATACGCTGGTCAAGTCGCTTAAAGAGGTCTTTGAACATGCAAGAAACGAGAAACTCAAGAAGCTGCTAATTTTCTGCAACAAAAGAAAAAGTGTAGAAATGGTGGCAGTAGAAGCGAGAGATTTGTGGGGACGGGACAGGGTTGTCGTTCACCACGGGAGCTTAAGCAAAGCAATTCGTGAAGAAGCAGAGGGTTTTATGAAAGAATCGCAATTTGGTGTTTGCATCGCAACTATGACGTTAGAGATTGGGATAGACATAGGAGATATTGATGCAATAGTTCTCGCTGAGGTTCCATGGAGCATATCTGCACTACTCCAGCGTATCGGAAGGGGAAACAGGCGAACACAAAAGAACAGAGTTTTTGTCTTGTATGATTCCGAAGATGAGGCGGCGTTACTGGAGGAGATGCTAAATGTGGCAATTACGGGTTATGTTGAAGAAGTGGATTATTTGCCTGACTTGTCCGTGGTGGTGCAGCAAACGTTCTCATCGCTTTATGCCCATCCTGATGGTTTAGGAGACGAGTATTTTTCGGGGCTATTTAATGAATTCTGTTCAGAAGAAGACCGTAAAGACATTTTTAAGCATCTTGCAGAACAGGGATGGATAGAAATTGGGGGAAACGGAGGATGGCGTGCATCAACGAAATTAATGGACCTGGGTGGATGGGGGAAGATTCATTCTAACATACCTGACTCAAAGGCGTTGAAAGTTATTGACAGCAACTCACAGCAAACTGTTGGGGAAGTGCAATATCCACTAGACGAAGTTTTTGTCCTGGCTGGGCGAGTTTGGAAGATAATTAAGGTGGGTGGCAATAGAATATATGCGAAGCAAGTGAAGGCAAAAGCACCTGCGGTAAAATTCAAGCGTCATGCTTCAAAAGGAGCGTTTTATTATCTTCTGCCGAAGGAGTTGAGAATTTAAAATGAGAGAGAGTTGAGTTAAAGTTATAGTTACAGTAATTTCGGAAATTATAACCACAAGATTACACAGATTTCCACGAGAGAACAATAATAGAAAAAATCTCGTGGTTTATTGATTGCAATTTGTTACAGGAATGACTATGGTTTTATATAGGCAATTACCTAAAAGAGAAAGCAAATGGATAAGAGCGAAAAAGACAAACTTAGGAATGCACTCAAAATTTACTTTGGAGAGATTTACGAGATTTATGATGGCGGGAATTACAGCGAAGGCAGCTTCTACGATTGCTTGAAACACTTTATCAAAGATTCAGGACGGATTTTAGGATATTCAACGTTCCCGTTTGTTCTGCCAAAGAGGACTGAAGTGGGCATACCCGACTTTTTCGTCAGAAACACCACAGAACTTAGAAGCGTTCTATGGACTGCTCGAGACGTTCTTCGCGTTCTCCACGCCAGAGATAAGGAATTCAAATGACCTTTCGATTGCACTTGCGAAGAGGACGCGACTGCTTGAGGGCGTATTGAACGAGGAGCTTTCGGCGGGGCAGGAAGCAGTAATGAATTTCTACTGGGCGTTTCAGGAGAATCTTATAGAGACGCTGACGAAAGACAAGTTTGCGGATTTATATGCACAGACAATAGCCTACGGTCTTTTTGCAGCCTGGATGCGGATGCACAAGCAGGGCGAGCGGAATTTAAAGGCTGGTGCGTGGAAGTATATTCCCGAGAGTGTGCCGCTGCTGCGTGAAATTTTCTATTCGTTTGTCGGACCTGATTTTCCGGCTTCGCTAACGTGGATTATTGATGACATCGCAGAGATGCGTGAGAAAGCAGATGTCGCTTCGATTTGCGATGAGTTCAAGCTAACGAAATGGGAAGAAGACCCGGTAATTCATTTCTACGAAACTTTTTTAGCTACTTATAACCCGGAAGAAAGGCAGAGATTGGGCGTTTACTACACGCCGCTGCCTGTGGTTTCTTATATCGTGCGAAGCATACACAGGATTTTGAAGGCGGATTTTGGTAAGGAAGAGGGATTTGCATCGCGAGACGTAACGCTGCTCGACCCTGCGGCAGGAACTTTGACTTTCGTCATTCAAGCGATAAAACAGGTAAAGGAAGAGTTAGAAAGGCGAAGAAAAGGCGGGCTCGTCAGGTCTTATTTAGAAGAACACGTAGTACGTGATTTTCACGCGTTTGAACTCCTCGTCGCTCCTTACGTTATCGGGCATTTTCGCGTTGCGATGCTGCTGGAAGAACTTGGCTACGAATTCAAGGATGAGAAGCGGTTCAAGTTTTTCCTCACGAATACATTGGAGCTGAAGGAGCCGGAGCAGAGAGCGCTTCCGCTGACAAACCTTATTAAAGAAGCAGAGGAGGCGAAAGAGGTAAAGGAGAAGATTCCTATTCGGGTTGTGCTCGGTAATCCGCCGTATTCGGTGAGTTCGGAGAACAAGTCGGATTTCATCGAGAAGCTGATGGAAGATTACAAGGAAGATGTGAGAAAAGAGCGGAACATTCAGCCTCTGTCTGATGATTACATAAAGTTCATTCGGTTCGCACACTGGAAGTTAGACCGTGCAGGCAAGGGAATATTAGGGTTTATCACGAACA
>CAZXYJ010000048.1:0-8291 GCA_964644925.1 uncultured Halobacteria archaeon
TCAGGTCTATTTTCGAAATACTCAACAGTGCTTTTAACTTTAGATTTGTCATTTTGTGTACACTGTTGTATAGTTTATAATTATAGGTATATAAATAAGTTGTGTTTTTTTTTCACCCAAATTTCAGACTTTTTAAGTTTATGCCCTACGGTTTATACAACAATACTCAAATAGCAACTTCCTCTCGGATTCAATGACGTTTTTTTAAAAAAAAAATCGAACGGTTTTTATGTCATGAAGCTTACTATATTATGGAAGGAAAGAAGGGATGTTTGAGGATAGAAAGGAGGTGAAGGGGATACATGTTTGAGAAGGTCTTTACACCATTGGAAGTTAGAGGCGTAACAATTCCTAACAGGATTGTTTTTCCCGCATTTCAAACGAATTACGCAACCAGGGATGGATTTGTTACTGAGCGGGTAATGAAATTTTATCGAAACATTGCTAAAGGTGGAGCCGGGCTTACCATTGTTGGGTGTATAGCCGTTTCTAAGGATGGCGCGGGAGCTACCAATGTCCTACAACTAACCGATGAGCGGCACGTGGATGGCTTAAAGAAGCTCTTTAAAGAGATTAAATCTTATGGCACCGTTGCAGGAGCTCAACTGATACATTTCGGAAGGCAGACAAGTTCGAGTATAACCGGGCATCCGCTGGTTGCACCTTCGGCAATCCCATGTCCAGTGATGAAGGAAACGCCCCGAGAGCTGAGTGAAGAAGAGATCTGTCGAATTGAAGATGACTTCACTAATGCTGCTCTGCGTGCCAAAAATGCTGGTGCTGACATGGTGGAACTCCATGCCGCCTTTGGTTACCTGATAAGTGGGTTTCTATCAGCATACTCTAACAAGAGAACAGACAAATACGGGGGAAACCTGGAGAACAGAACCAGGTTCTTAAAAGAAATAATTGAAAAAGTGCGTAGCAAGCTTCAGGGCACTCTAATTGGCTGTCGTATAAGCGCCGAAGAATTCGTGGATGGATGCTTGACCCTCGAAGAATCTAAAAAGATTGTGCCGATGCTTGCGGACATGGGCATAGACGTAATCAGCGTTGGGGCAGGTGTATATCAAAGCATGGACAAAATGGCACCCACCAAAGAGATGGGAGAAGGACCGTATGTTTATCTCGCTACGGGAATAAAAGAAGTTGTTGATGTCCCTGTAATCTGCGCTGGAAACATCCTTAACCTGAGATTTGCTCAAAAAATCATTGCTGAGGGGAAAGCAGACCTGGTGGCAATGGGCAGAGCCCAGGTAGCCGACCCACAAATCGTTAATAAATCCAAAAATGGACTTCTGAACTCAATCGTCGAATGTGATTTGTGCAACAGATGCATGTACTGGGTAACCGGCGAACCCGCTATGTCATGTCCAAAAAATCCAAACCTTTGAATATATAAATACTGAAACATTTTCAAGTAGAACTTATAACCCATTAAATTGTAGAATGCACGGTGGAAGTTATCCCTGCGAATGTGCGTCAATATATCTACTCGATCTGAACGTCGGGGCTTTCTTCAGGATCGCTTTCGGAAATCATTTCCAGGATTTGAGTCGCCACAGGCGGACATCCCGCTACAAAAACACCCTGCTTTTTATGTTGAGCAGTGCAGTTACCGATGCAGAGCGTACCGCATGGGACAGACTGATGTCCTTTCCCGATTGCAATGGTGACATTCTCCTGCCCGGGGAAGGCGTCGAACACCTGCTCCCTATACCGTTTCAAGAACATCAAAACTGTGGACTGGCAGGCACTGCATGACTGTTCATCAAGAAGGGTGATACCCGGGAACTGTATAGATAAGTTGTCGGGAGGGGGCTCAAAAGGAGAGATAAAATCGTGCCACATATCAGGATTCACCTGTATCCTTGAGATATCAATCACGCCGTATCCTCGTTCAGCGCAAATACGCAGGTGTGGCACCTCTTCTGCATTCAGCCCCATGAGCGAGCAGGCAACGGCATCCACTGCGAAGGGATCAAGCCCTGCCACAACCAGATCAAGTTTCTTAGCCTGCCCGGCGCTTGGCCCCATCCCTTCCATTCCAGTAGTGCCATCAATGATTGATAGATGAGGACGAAGAACTGAGGACATATCAGCAATGGCGATATTAAGAGGTTTGTCGTCCATATCCTCAATTTGAGGTAGCATGTGAAGATCAACCTTTGTGCGGCGCCACAGACATCCTTTCATATTTTTCACCGCCAGCGTGACAACTGTGTGCATGTGGGTTTTCATGACAGGGATTGAAACGACAACGTCGTACTCGACCACTTCAGGGCACACCTCAAGCGACTGTATTGCAACGCCGTCTTCGACAATCATACGAACGGGCTGCCGGGCGTCCATATCAATCAACGGACAGTTGCGCTCACGGGCCACTGACGCAATACCCGTTGCTTCGAATGCCTCCATTGTTTTGACTCCTGTTATTGGACTCTCACCAACAGCGACACTTGCTTCTGCCTCGAGAAATACATCAATTGCTGCCGCCACCACCTGGGGGTTGGTTGTGATCCCCGATTCGGCAGTAGCAATTCGCCCTGCATTGGGCTTTAAAAGAACACGCTTACCTTTGACCGCAGCGAGGTTGATTTGTGAGAGAACCTCTCTCGTGTTATCATACGCACCTTCTCCCGCAGCGACATAAACGTGAGGATTAGACCTGTCATCGCTAAAAGGAGTTGGATGCAGTGAGTTCATATTCATCTGATCAGCACCTCCCGTCGTTTTCCGCGTCTGTCGGCATTTCAAATACAGGACGAGCTATGGTGTACGAACCAAGCACCCGTATGGTGTTCTCGTTTCCGATCTCAGACAGCGCTTCCATGATATGGTGTTCTTCAGAATGTCCTTCCACATCTATGAAGAAATGGTACCGCCCGATCATTTCCTTTGTTGGACGAGACATGATAGATACCAGGTTAATGTTCCGAGAGGAAAATGCAGAGAGTATATCGCTCAGCATTCCGGGTCTGTCGGCACTCTCTACAATAAGAAGTGTTGTCTTATATTTATGTGCGGGGTCATACGCAGTAGGATAGGGTGCTATGACAATAAACCGAGTCTGGTTGTTGGAACGATCCGCGATGTTGGGTATCACCAGGGGGAAATCGCCCTGTTTTACGGCGAAAGCAGGGACAATGGCCGCCTCGTTTGGAACTTTTCTGTGCAATTGCTCCAGTGACGTTCCATTGCTTTGAGTGGTGATCACACCATTATTTTCCATGTTATCAAGGAAACTCTCACACTGACCCTGTGAGACGAATTGGGCATACACTTTTTCTACCTGATCACGGGAACTGCAGTTGGCGGCAAGAGTGAACTGTATAGGTAGCAACAACTCATGTACAATGGAAAGGTCGCTATGGACCAGAAGGTCGAGTACAATGCTCACATACCCCTCTGCCATGTTCTCTATGGGTAGAACAGCACAGGAACATTTCTCGCCAACCGCGGCAAAGGCTTTGCCGATTGTTGCATATAGCTCTACACTAAACTCTCCGCCATTCTCCTCACCATACTTTCTGGCAGCCAACTCAGAGAATGTGTTTGCCGGTCCAAGGGTCGCGATTGTTGTCATATCAAATCCCCCATACCAGGGCATCCGACGAAGCACACACAGGCAATACTGTGCTGCCAGGCAGAGATACACCGTTCATCTTCTTCCCCTGCCCTGCCCGTTCAGGCAGAGCCGAATGATGAAAATTATATTAGTGGATTATAAGTCACTATATCCCATACTTAAATATGAAGCCTGCCTGAAATTATTAGGCATAAAGGGACATAAAAGCTTTTCGATTTTTTGGGGGCTATCAACTTGTTGGGTGTTGGATACACCTGCACAATTTCAGCGTCTTGTATCCCATCCCCCTGGCTTCTTCACGGTTGTTACCAGCCAGACTGGATGTAAGGTTCAGTTCCGAAGGTTGGATTTTCAACGACTGGATAGATATCCTTTATAGTATGAACTTTGCTCGGCGCACAATTTGTCACAGTAGAAGTCACAGCTTTGTCGCAGTAAACTGTCACAGTAACTCATAATATTTCGTTGGATCAGTCTTACTTTTGGCAATTTCCTTTATTAAACCTAAAGTGACCAATTTTGAGAGGTCACGCTGAACCGTTCGTCTAACTAAATTAAGCTCTTTTCGTATTCCTTTCAGTGATTTACCGGCGAGGATATCTTGAGCTTGAGCCAACGTAAGTTGCGTGCCTTCGATGTGCGTGGAATGGTGCGCTTCAAGGATGAGTGCCTCGCTCTGCATCTCCGTTATCCATTCCTCATTTAAGTTGGCTGCATCTAAAAATCCCCTTGCACGTTCAATCTCAAGGAGAGCATTGGTTATGCTATTGGAGATTGTAAACTTTGGTTCAAACATTTTACTGTGCCTCTTTTCCCGTTGCGTAAGAGCCATAAAGTATTATACTTGATAAAGAATTGCTGAATAAACCCTAATTCCTTCTTCATTTTCTTTCCTCCTTTTCCATGAGTTCTTTTATCTTCTTCTCTTCCCACTTTTTGCCCAGCTTGCCGTAAACACATATTGCATGCCAAATAATACCGATTCCCCAGAAAACGGTTACCCAGTAAAACCATAGGGCATTTGGGCTTGTAACGAGGTTAATAATGACGAGCGTTATATTCACACCTATGTAAATTGTTAAATGTTCGTAAAATCCTTTTAGCTCCTCCACCCTCGCTTTCGCCCTCTTATATCTTTCTTCTTCGTCCATAATTATGCCTCCCCTCCCATATATGTTATGACTGCCCTACCCCTTTAAATGCTTTTCGCTTTTGGGGAGGGCTGTAAAGTTATTGGGTGTTATGCCACATTCGATCTGAAAATTATTCAGTCAGCATTTACGAAAATTAAATACTGTTTAAAATTGATGATACTATTATCAGCACCCAGAATACTAAATTTTAGCAGAAATGAACAAAAACCAAGGGATATTAATTGGAATTGTTTTTGTGTTACTATTCACAGGGATAGCGTTAGCAAGGCATCCGCTTAATTTAATACAGAGCTATTGAGCTGTGCTTTTTGTAATTACAGCTAAAGATTTGTTGTTCGACTAAAGGCGTGCAATTCTTTAATTTTTTTAAGTAATTGCAACTCTTCACAATAAGGATTTTCGACTATTATCACTTCGTTTTTCTTTTTGAAAAACTTAAATGAACGGATAACTATCACAGCTAATATATTAGAATACTCACTGTGCTCAAAAATTTCTTTAATATTGTCTTTGATTTTGTTGATAACTTCAATTTCTTTTTCGCGGTCGGTCTTTTTATCCATAGGTTCAAATACATCCAAAATTATATCAACAGCTAAGTTCGGTGCTAAGCTTGTCCCTTCTTTTATTCTCCGCCCTACCGCACTAAAAGCAGAAGATAGAGTATTCGTAGCATCTACAACGATCACTCCTAAATTGGGTTCACTTATCTGTCTTGCCTTCTTTTTAATTTTATCTTTTAATCTTTTCAATTCCAAGCCTATTACATCTGAAGGGATTGCTATGTATAAACTCTTTCCCCAATCATCTTTTTCCTTTTCTACCTCAACAATAAGATCGTTTATCTGATATGATGTTGAGAATGATGAGTTATCTTTAAGTATGTGTTTTAATCTGTTCTTAATTTGGTTAAATTGACTTTTGGAAATTAGTTTATTTGGAATAAGCCTTATGCTTGTGTTTTCAGGGATTAATGGATTAACATACGGAAAAAGATTATTTAGAGTTTTGTGAATGCTATGCATTCGCTGGCTTGGATGGAACCTTGTTATTTCAAAATACACAATTTTTGAATCAAATATAATATTCAAATCAGGGATTTTTCCGCATAATTCGGGATATAATTCTACATCAAATCCCCTCCTTACACACTCAGCCGCAATTTCCGCCTCAAAAGCAGTGGATATAAATTTTGTGTCGTTCTTTAGGTCTTTAATAAGAACTTCACTATTTTTTAAGGACTTAATTTCAATAAGATCATTTCCAAGTCCAACAAGTATGCTCAGATTATAAGATCCTTTTTCTATGAGCTGTCTTATCATTAAATGATGTCTTCTTTGGTCTCTTAGCCATTCGTTTAAAACATCTTCAACCCATTGACTATCAAAAATTTCTAAGATTTTATTCATAGCACGCTCAATTTCAGTGTTCTGGTATTCCTTAGGTTGATACTCCTTTTTAAGCCACCATTTCTCTTCGAGATTTTTTTTGATGCTCGATTTTAACTCTTTTACAGTTTCAAGACATTTAGAATCCATCATATTATCACTTTTATTTTTAATTTATCAACTGTTATATCTACAAAAAAGTAAAGTTTATATCTGCTTCTACTATTTTCCTCACTCTGAATCTTCAGGTATTATCCTAAAATATTTATAAACTTAATATTTTCCAAACCTCTTTTCAAAGCTTATTTCATATTCCCTTCGGTTTTCACCTTCATCCCTTTTTCGGTTAGAAGGTAGGGACGGATAAAGCGTTAAATCAAAGGTGATAGCATGGCTAAAAAGAAGGTGTTAAATTAGGGCTTGCTTTGGTGCTTCTGTTCGTTTTTTGTTGCGATTTTGAATTGTGGGACAACCTCTTAAGTACGGAGTCTGAGTTTATATAAAATTTGCGTATCAGCACAATAAAAGGTAAAATCCAAAAATCGCGAATGGCGGAGAGAGCAATATACCTATATTAAGGAAATGATTTTATATTTTCTTTTACTACTTAATATTGAGCAATTACATAAAAAAAATTGCTTACAATCATTGTTGTTCCAAACGTCATCAGCACTAAATAGGGGAACTACCAAATATTGAGCAATTACGTTTTATTTATTGACTATTGCTAAAAAGATTTGTTCTCCTTTCAATTTTATCTTGGATATATCTTTTTTCCTCATAATAATTTCTAATAATATCCTCCATAAACTGTTTATTTGTTAAGTCTGAGCCTTTATACTCTGGGTTCTCATTGAACTCGTTATCTTCGAACTCCTTTAGATAGTCAAGCAAAATCTCTGTTTTTTTAAATCTATCATCTATATCGGTGCGATCTATTAATGTTCTTATTTTTTCGACCACATTAATATCAGATATTGGGGTATCTCCAGCAATCAAATCTAGATATATAAAATGTTTGCTCAGCTGAGTTAGATAATAGGAACCGGTGGATGTTATACAGAAATAGGAGGCATTTTTTATATCGGTTTTCGATTGATTTTCAAAACTGATCAAATCAAACTTTGCCAACCTTAAAAGAGCTTCTTCGACTGCTTTAGGATTTATGAAAAGATCCTCTGCTTCAGATTTTAGTCTATTAATCTCTATAAATCCTCTTCCAACAGGAGAATCATTTGCCTTATTTATATAAGCATAATTTAGAATTCTTAGGTTTAAAAAATGGCTCTCAGAGAAAGGACGATTAATTTCAAATATGTTCATAATTGAACTTTTATCTCCAATGTAATACTTAGAATCTTCCAGGATAACAGATTTTAAAAATTGATAATATGCTATCTGATATCCTCCTCCATCTCTATATATTCTAAACATTTCCTCTACTTTTGTGTTTCCAGATACAAGAAAAGCATTAAACATTTTCAAGGCTACTCGCATATTTCCTGCGGAAATCTGAGTTATAAAATACGTTATAGAACTAGCTCTATTTGGGGATTTTCTTTTAATAGAGTTTTTTATGATGTTAAAAAATATAGCAATTTCTTCAATTTTATCTTCTAGATCAAGAGAAGTTTTTAATATTTTTTTAATCTCTTCAGGAGGCTTTTTCAGAGAGTCTAATAAATAATTAATTCTATTAAGAATCACAAATTCAAATTTTGGGGATGGTATGTGGAATTTTCTCTTGTCATATGCGTCTAGAGCCCCAATCAAAGTAGAACGATAGTAGGACTCTTCTCTTAAAGGAAAGATAGTAACAAGTTGCAATTCATCTGTAATGTGTTCTGTTACTAAAAAAATACTTTCCTGCAACTCTGCCTTATGTTGGTCAACATTATCTACAACAAGAGCAATTGAGTATCCTAAACATCGCAGAGTTGCAAATAGGCTAGAAACATATTTCTTCGGATTATTTTTATTAAGGCTAATTGAAAATTTATCTGAAATTTTTTCTAATTCCTCTCTTACCGCATTAATATATTCTACCTCAAACTGATTAATTATTTTTTGGTAAATGAATTCTTCAAATTCTGATTCAACTATGGGTGATTTCCGAAAGTCTATATAAAACCAGAAAAATTTCAGTTTGTCCTTGAGTAA
>CAZXYJ010000049.1:0-4825 GCA_964644925.1 uncultured Halobacteria archaeon
GCCATCTCCGTTATCTCCGCGATGTTTGAAACCCAATCATCCATTATTCGCCCAACCTTCTTTTCCATTACTCCAGGGTTTATATCGCTCTTTGGAACAATCTGAGCAGTTGCCACCTTCGGGTCGTCTATCCTTCTGCCTATCTCCGAAAGAATCTTTATATACACTTCTTGAATACCATCTACGCTATCTACGACTTCATTGGCTATTTTATTGGCAAGCAAATTGTATATTTTTCCGGTATGGTTTATGGGATTTTTCCCCGATGTCGCTTCCATGCTAATAGGTCTGCTTGGCGTGATAAGCCCGTTGCACCGGTTGCCACGACCAGTGGCTCCATCATCACCCATTTCCGCTGAGGTTCCGGTTACCGTGAGATAAACCGAGTCTCTTGTGTCAGCCATATTAACCTGCGTAGTTACTTCTCTGTTCGTATGTGTTTCGGCGACACGGCTAACAAAATCGTTCAATCGCTGTTTTGTGTCCGTATAGTGCTGGTAATCGTCCACGTATTTCGATACAAAGGCATCGCCAACCGTTAAAGTTATCCGGTCTTTTTCTCTAAGTGCCATTATCTTCATATCCTCTCCTATCGCGAGCTCACGGTTGCGGTATTCCGCCATCACCTTGTTTTCTGCGTTAAGCACTATGGATTCAGTCTCGGAAAAAGGAGCATGTGCAACGCCAAAGGAGGTATCATTCGCTATCGGTATTGCCCTGTCCTTACCCTCACCCTGGAAAACCGTTAAAAGGTCAGAAGAGCCCATTCCCAGTTTGCTATCTACCACAACGTGACTATTCATATCCAGATTCCTGAGGTTCCGTAAATATTCCCTCGCCGCTCGTATCGCTACGGTATCAACTGCGATTTCCTCGCCTTCAAATTCTCGCGTTGCTCGACCACCCAGCAGAATGCATATCGGCGAAATAACCTCGCCACCACCGTATTTCGGGTTTGACCTACCGGCGATGAGCTGTACTTTGTCCGTGTTGTGATGCAGTATTATCCCGCACTTCTTTTTATATTCTTTGCACAACGCTACGCTAACGGCTTCGGCTATACCATCGCATAAGCTGTCCGGATGCCCCAGTCCTTTTCGTTCCACCATTTCTATCGCTTGTTCTTCAACGGGTTTTGTGTTCACGAACTCAACTTCTATATTCCTTTTTATTTCCATTTTTTACCATCTCGCTCGCTATCTCTCTCTCTATGTATGTATGTATGATTAATTATATGCATACATCTCTGTGGTTTTATAAAAAGTTTTATGTTTTATTTGTCTGTTTTCAGGGCTTTTTAGCAAACCGCCAAACCGCCAAACCGCCAAACCGCCAAACCCGCTAACCCCCCAACTTCACCATCCTCAACACCGCTTTCCCGTAATCCTCAATCTTCCTCCTGCCAATGCCTTTAATCTCCGCCAACTCTTCTTCGGTCTTCGGTAACCGATTCGCGATACCGATTAACGTGCTATCGTGAAAGACGCAATAAGCAGGAATTTTCCGTTCAGCAGCAATATCCCGTCTCCACTTCTTCAGTTCGTCAAGCACCTCCGGATTTTCCGGTTCGCTGACCTCCTGCATATTTTTTACCGGCAACTGCAATTCTATGGCTGGTCGTTCTTCCAGCGCGTTCGCCGCCCGTTCGGTAAGATACAACAACGGTCTGGGATAGTTCGAGCTATTATCGTGCCGTTTTACTAAAAATCCTTTTGCTATCAACTGGTCAATAATGCCGACCACTTCACGAGCGGTATATCGTTTTAAGATACCGTAATACGGCGATTCCTGAAGATTCTGGTTTATTATCCGTTTTGATTTCGACCCAATCAATATGTTCGCAAGTGATGTTCTGCCGACACGAAAATCGAGATTGTTTACCAGTTCGAGCACCCCAAATGCAATTCTGGTACTTTCTGCGGATGCTTCTTTCCCTATTCCTTCAGTGTCTTCAATTACCGTTTCATCCGCTAATTCTTCTGGTTTCACCTTTGCTTCCGCTTCAATATCCATATCAGCACCCAAAAAGCTCAATGACGGATTGCAAATGCTGCACGCATTGCAGTTTCCGCTATACGATTCACCGAAATAATCCAGAATGAACTTCCGCTTGCATTCTTCGCTCTCTACATATTCTATCACCTTGTCTATCTTCCTCATGCCGCTATCTTCCACGCGTAAAAAGATTTCAAGCAGCTCAGTCGTGTCCACGTCTTTTATACCGTGATTGACGCTGACTGGCGTGCAAAAGTCACGCTCTTCTAATTTTAGTCTGCCTGAGGCTTTTAAGTCCCGCAGCATCTCGTTTAGATCGCCTACCGGTATCTGAACCGACCTGCTCAGGTCTTCCAAATCCATCCAGCCGTTTAGATTATCCCTAAAATAGCCGTTTCTCATCATTCGTTCCACTTCTTGCGGCTGTTTTAACGATTCCGTGTCATCACGCATTATTCGTACCGCAGCACGTCGAAAAACTCTAAAATGCGTCTTTATCACGCCCATCCGTTCGAGATGATGCAGAATTAACCTGATGGGTACTTCGTCAAGTTTCAGGTCGTTTGCTATTCGCTTCACATTCACGTACATTAATTCCCCCGATGCTTCGGTCAACAGGCGGAGCACCTCTTCTATTTGCTCCCGCGACGGCGTATTGTACTGGATCAATTTTCGTACTTTGTATTCATCCGCATCGGAATAGAGTAATAGGCAATACGCCGGTTTTCCATCCCGCCCTGCACGTCCTACTTCCTGATAATAGTTCTCAATGGATTTTGGCAGTTCGTAATGGACTATCTCCCTTATGTTCTCTTTATCAATGCCCATCCCGAATGCATTTGTAGCAACTACAATTCGCGTTCTCCCGCTTATAAAATCGTTCTGGACTCTCCTCCTCGTTTCTTTATTCCGTATCTGACCGTGATAATACGATGCACTGAAACCCGCATCGGCTAAATATGCTGCGAGTGCCTCTGCCGTTTTCGTGAAGTTGACATAAACAATAACCGAGCCTTCAAGCAGTTTTAACATCGTTTTAAGGATTTCTTCCTTGCTGCGCCTGCGGTTTACGTTCACGTTGAGCACGGAAAGAAACAGGTTCTCCCTGTCGAAACTGGCTTTGAACACATCACATTTTATGCCTAATTGTTTCTGCACGTCTTCTTCAACCGTTCTGGTGGCTGTGGCTGTCAGCCCGAGCACAGGTGGAGCAGCAGGATGGTTTAATTCGCTTATCATCCTGCGCAGTCGTAAATAATCGGGTCTGAAATTATGTCCCCAGACGGAAATGCAGTGCACCTCGTCAATCGCGATTAAACTGATGTTGCACGACCTCAAAACACGCATTAATTTGTTGTCCACAAACGTTTCCGGGGCGACATACAGCATCTTCAAGTTCGATTGTTTTGATTTTAACTGCTCGTAGATACGCTCCTTCGTGCTCTGGTCAAGCATAGAATTGATATACGCCACGTCAAGCACGCCTTTCTTCTTCAGCCCGTCCACCTGGTCTTTCATCAACGCGATTAACGGGCTTACGACTATCGTCAATCCGTCAAACATCAATGCCGGTATCTGAAAGCAAAGCGATTTCCCCGCGCCTGTTGGCAGAACGGCAAGCGTGTTCCGTCCGGCTAAGACGTTGTTTATTATCTCTTCCTGTTTCGACCGAAAAGCGGGGTAATCGAACACGGTATTTAAAATTGTCAGTGCGTCTCTCGAGTTTTGGGAGTTCGTATCCATTTTTGGTTTACCGTTTTATACGTGTATCTGTAGGAGATATAGCTTCCTTATATTTAGACACTGATTTACACTGATTTACGCGGATTTATTTTAGTTTAACCGTCCGTGTTTGTTGATTCTTATCATCTATCTGTGTTAATCTGTGTAATCTGTGGTTAATAATTTTTATTTTCTTTTTAGAGAGTATCGCACTGTTGCCTGTGGGGTCATCAATTATCAGTTTCATGGACGCATTACCCGCTTTTATATCATCTATTTGCATCAAAACCTGTTTTGCACGCTTCTTTCCCGCGTCATTAACATCACGACTCAGCATCCGCACCGCGTCTTCCACACGCTTCAACACGCCTTCTACCGTGGTGATAAAACCTTCTCCTCGTCTCGGCTCCACGTTTACGCCCAGTTCCGGTATCTCGATGCGTCCAAATGAAGACCTTACTACTCGTATGTTCAAATCATCCACAGAAGAAATCTCCACCTCGTATCTTCTCCTCCTACTTCCTCTATCTCCTGATAGCAGCATCACATCGGTGGAGCGATGCCCGCAGGATGGGCACACGGAAATGAACATCATTGCATCGCCAAAATAAGGTATTTTGTATGGTAAAAACCGCAGCTTACTCGTAGCCCCGCAAATCGGGCATTTCTCTTCCACTTTATTTCGAACTCAGCATTTTCCGTTCTATTTTGATTCCCGCTGGCGCTACTATCACCTGGTCGCTCCCGATCCCCGCGATATCGCCTCCTACGTCAAAAGCCACCATCTTCAAGTCTTTTACCACCTTCTCTAACAGTCCTTTGTCCTGTTTCGCCATGGATATATCCAGAATCAATATATTGCCTGCATATATCTCCTTTTTCAGTTCGGGAACGTCGTATAAACCGGTAACTTCCGCAGTCTTTATGTACATCTTTATGTCTTCTGCAGCCTTTAGATCCTCCTCGTACTCTTCTATGTCCAGGTCCAGATAATCGTCTTCATTCTCCTTTATTCCTCCCTTCTTCCCAAACATCTTCCCTAAATCTCCTTTTATCCCCATTTCTATCCCTTTTTCACTCCCCCTTTTTGATTAAATTTCTATTGTTT
>CAZXYJ010000049.1:4925-6307 GCA_964644925.1 uncultured Halobacteria archaeon
ACGCACACTTCTCCCGGTATTTCCACGGGGTATTTTTCCGTCAGACAGCCCAGGCAAAGATTGTTCGCATCTATTCCTACTGAATCTATAAGCCCTTCCATGCTCAGATAGCCAATGGAATCGACATTTAAAAACTTGCAAATGTCGTCCAGGCTCCTTTTTGAAGCTAATAGCTCGTCCCTCGTTGGCGTATCAATGCCGAGGTAGCAGGGTGCTATTATTGGTGGGCTACCTATTCGCATATGCACCTCTTTCGCACCTTTCTTTTTCAAATATCCCACAATTTTTCGCGATGTGGTCCCGCGCACGATACTGTCATCCACCAGAACGATTCTTTTTCCCTCCACATTAGCACGCACGGCGTTTAATTTCAGTCGCACCGCAATATCTCGTGAAGCTTCCTCTGGCATGATAAAAGTCCTACCCACATACCTGTTCTTTATGAAACCCTCCATATAATCTATTTTTGCCCGTTTCGCATAACCTATCGCAAACGTGATGCCTGAATCGGGCACCGGTGAGACCATATCAGCTTCCACATCGCTTTCCTCTGCCAATCTCTCGCCTATTTGCCTCCTCACGTCGTACACCAACCTTCCATCCAGCACCGAATCCGGCCGTGCAAAGTAGATATACTCAAATACGCAATGAGCCGTGTTTCGCCCTCGATATAATTGATGACTTTCCAAATTCCCGTCTTTTACCATTAATACTTCGCCTGGTTTCACATCTCGTATTGAAGTTCCACCTAACATCTCTATTGCAGGACTTTCTGATGCGATTATATACCCGCTGCTACTCCCCCCGTTTTCAGTATCACGTATTTCGCTAACGCACAACGGTTTAATACCCAACGGGTCTCTAACGGCTATTAAGGTGTCATTCAACAAAATAGCCAGCGAATAAGACCCGATTACTCGTTTCATCAGTTCCTTTATTGCGTCTACTGGGTCATGCTTTATCAGTTCCTTCGCAAGTAACTGCGCCATTACTTCCGTGTCCGTGGCAGAATGAAAAACCCTGCCATCTCGTTCTAACTCTCTTCTCAGCTCTGCGGTATTCACAAGGTTGCCGTTATGCGCAATGGCGATTTTACCCTTACGATAATTCACGAGTAAAGGTTCGGCATTCTCTGCTTGCGACGCGCCGGTCGTGGAATATCTGACGTGCCCTATACCAATATTCCCTTTTAACGATTCTAACCGATGCTTATTGAAAACTTCGTAAACAAAACCCATCCCCCTTGCCAGTGTTATGTCCTTCGCAGACGCACCTATTTCGTTCCCTTTAGCTCTGAAATCTTCTCCCGTACTCACCGCTATACCTGCGGATTCCTGCCCTCGGTGTTGTAAAGCGTAAAGAGCGTAAAAGATAGGCAAAGC
>CAZXYJ010000049.1:6407-8261 GCA_964644925.1 uncultured Halobacteria archaeon
CGGATTCCTGCCCTCGGTGTTGTAAAGCGTAAAGAGCGTAAAAGATAGGCAAAGCGGCATCCTCATGCGTTAAAGCGATGCCCACTATTCCACATCCTTCTCGCATGAAGCACCGTTGTTTTGTCATTTCTAATTACCGCACCAATCCAATCACACCACTGCCTCGCGAAAATAGTAATCCATCTCGCTTCATTGCCTCTATTACCTCCTCTGCCTTATCTCTGTCCATACCTTCCTCCTCGGCGATGTCAAGCACGTCTTCTATCGGTACTTCATCCCCGTGTTCTGCTTCCAGCTCCGTTATTATCGCCTTTATAGACCTTGCTCGGTCCCTCCGCGTTTTGGTCGTGCCCGCGTTTATCCAATCAACATCCAGCTTGTCGGTTTCCGGGTCAGTAAAAACATGCTTTAAACAGTAGTTAACCACCTCGATTACGGATTCTGCGTCCTCAACCGTTACTTTATCACTCAGTCGGGTTCGCGCCTTCGCCTCGCCCAGCCGAATTAAAGCTTCTAATTGCCGTGCTGTTACGGGAACCGGCGCTTCTTCGTCGTCATATCCCTGCCTTCGAAGCCCGATATAAAACTCCAGGAACTTGTTCTTCGCTTCATCGCTCATCACCGGGAATACATTCCTTTTACTCCACGCAACGTATTTCCTTAATAAGTCGCCTTGTACTGCTGGCTCCATCATTCGCATTGCCTCCCCGAAATGCTCTTTTTCTCCTTCTTCTACCTTCCCTATGTTCTTTACCCTCGCTAATATTTCACCCGCGTAATGCGTCTCTATTATGTGTTCCGCGGTCTTCGTGTCCATTTCTTCATTTGGGCGGTCCATCATGGTGTAAATAAGGTCGAATCGCGACAATAACGTGGGTGGCATATTTATCTGCTTTGAGATTGTCTCGTATCGGTCAAAACGCCCTCCTACGGGATTCGCAGCCGCTAATAACGCACACCGTGAATTTAACCTCGCCATTATCCCTGCTTTCGCTATACTCACCGTTTGCTGTTCCATTGCCTCGTGTAGCGCATCGCGATCCTCCTTTTTCATCTTGTCTATCTCGTCCACTGCCGCTATCCCCTTATCTGCAAGCACTAACGCACCCGCCTCTAACGTCCACCGTCCTTCTCCAAACTCGTCTCGCACCGCGGCAGCAGTAAGTCCCGCAGAGGTGCTGCTCTTGCCTCCGGTATATAAACCACGTGGCGCTAACTTCACCTGATAATTGAGCAGTTGACTCTTTGCGACTCCCGGGTCGCCAACAAGCAGCACGTGTATGTCCCCTCGCACCCTCGTCTCGTCCGGCAGCTCCTTTGGTATCCCGGCAAACAACTGGAGTATCATCGCTTCTTTTATCTCGTTGCAGCCGTATATGGAAGGTGCGATGCTTCTTATTAGTTTCTCATACACGTCCGGCTGATTCTTCAGTTCCATTATCTCGCGCTCATCTTCTTCCGTTATCTGTATCTCTTCGAACGCCTCCTCCATTACCTCCAGCGAATTGCCATCCAGGTATATATCGAAGAAAGGCGTCTTCCCGAACTGTGTCGTGCGCTGATACGACCTTAAAATACCTGTAACAATAATACGGTCGCCCGGGGCAATCTCGCCTGAAATGTCGTCTTCCAGATTTACGTCTATCGCCTGTGGTAGCTCCCCGCCCCTTAACTCCTCCGGCGATTCCTGTAACCTTATCTTTTGCGTATTTGCGAATTTGCATTTATCTGTCAATAGCTTGAAATGCTGAACTTTTCTGTCACATCCTTCGCACTCCCGTGGCTCCTTGAATTGCCTTCCTCCTGTTTGCTCCACCGAAAAGATATGTCCGCAAAAGGGGCATTCAAATACCG
>CAZXYJ010000050.1:0-8253 GCA_964644925.1 uncultured Halobacteria archaeon
AAGTATGCGATTGCAAACCTTTCTTTAAAAAAGAAAGTTGACTTTACCAACAACTTTTTTACCTTCGGTAAAAACCTTGACTAAAAATATATTTCCATAGTTTTTCTTTTAGCACAGGTAATTTTCTTTTTTTCTAAAAAAGAAAAAGTGTATAAATGTGTTTAAACAGAAATGATTTTTAATCCCTCTACTACTTCGTAGTGTTTCCTGTTATTAGTAAGCACGATAAGGTCGTAGTAAATGCCAGTGGAAGCAATAAGAAGGTCAAAATCACCAATTATTCTTCCTTTCTTCCTTAATCCACCCCTTTCTTTTCCAAATTTAAATAATGGATTACCCAATCTGTATCAATAAGATATAAATGCTTCATAGTGTAATTTCCAATCTTCGGCTAATAAGTCGGTCAGCGTAAATATTCTTGATTAACGTTTCAGCATCAATAGTTCCTCTCCATTTCCCAGCAGACCTTTCAAAAGCATCTTTTGGTCTGATCAGCTTTTCTTTAATTGTCACTATGATTTCCTTTCCTTCTTCAATTTCTAACTTCTCCAAAGGTTCAATAAGCCCTTCTGAAAACCTTGCCTTTATTGTCCTTTCCATTTCTTCTTCTTCCTCCTTACGTATCATTTAAAATTCTCTCTTCGCTTTCAATAATAATAAAAAACAAAAAGGGGATAAAAAAAAAACATCCCCCTCAAAATTTTGCATTTTTATTTTTGCTGTTTGTGTTGTATTGTATTTACTCCCTTCTCTTCCTCAGCACTAAGTATGCGATTGATAACAGACCTGCAATGGCGAATACCGCTTCAAAACCTGGTGGTTCCGGTGTTGCCGTTGGTGCTGCTGTTGCTGTTGCTGCTGGTGCTGCTGTTGGTATTGCCGTTGGTGCTGCCGTTGGTGCTGCCGTTGGTGCTGCCGTTGGTGCTGCTGTTGGTGCTGCTACTGGCACTGCTGTTAGTATCTCCACATCTACCGAATCCGTATTCCCATCGCCATCGTCCGCCTCAAGCGTGTACGTTCCCGGCACTGCATCCGTTGTGTCTATTGTCGCTGTGAACACACCTTCACTCGCTGTTGGCCATGTTACTTCAGCAAGACCCACATTCAGATCCATAGGTCCTGCAAATGTCGAAATCGTTATTGACGCCTCCGGCTCTCTGTTTGTCGTTCCGCTTATGTTCAATGGTTCCCCAGCCGCTACTGACGCAACTGGGTTTAATTCAACGTATGCCGACTCAACCTTGAATTTAAGCGTCTCGAATAAATCATCGCTTCCTGCCAGGGTCATTTCATCTACGATTATCGCCACAATTTGATCCTGATTCTTACCGTCAGTAACACCGAGAGCAGCTAATGTTAAATCTCCCGCTGCTTGTCCTGTACCCTCATACTCGGCATCACGTCCCGGTGCAAAAATCATAGCAATCCATGTGCCTGTGTCTAAGCCGTCGGTCATTGTCTCCTCTTCGCCAAATTCGTTATCGCTCACTGACGCTGAACTCTTCAGAATACCACCATCAATATCGGCAGCAACACCTGTTTTCCAGCCCTTAGGTCCTATGAGAATGTAGTCCACCTCATCCACACCGGTTGCTGTTCCTTTTAGTTCGTAGTCGTCTTCTTCTGCAATTACCTTCCTCGGCTGCTCTGCTGTAAGCCCAGGCTCAACTAACCTTATCGTTGTTCTTCCATCATCATCTTCACCATCAAAGTCACCTATTACCTCAGCAACTCCACCCACTAGGAAATCTATATAACCTTCTATCGTGTACGAACCTGTTGTATATCCCTCTGTATCCCATTTCACTTCAAATTCGTTGTTCTCATCTACCGCCTTATCGTCATCTACTACGTCCTGGTCTTTTATAACTATGTCAACTTTATCACCAGCGCTTATTGTCCCTTTAATCGTAACTTCTTCTCCTATTATTACGCTTGCCGGTAGATCAAAAGTCACCTTTGCTTTTTCTACTTTTACTTTTACCTCAGCGTCGTCCGTTGTCCGTCTCGAAGCATCAACATCAGCATCTTCGTCATAGGTTGCACCACCAATATCATCAGGATTATTTACAAATGTTGTTTCATACACCTTTATCGTATATGTTCTCTCGTCTGCGCCTGTTGCATCAATTTTAATATCGGCAACACCATCACTGCCTGTTTTTATCCATGCTGCCAAATTAGTTTCCGCTATTTCTGTTCCAACTGCAGGATGTGCATCCCCTCGACCATCTCTTGCCTTAATGTCTTGTGTGTTCATTATCACTGGTGCCACTGTTGTTGTTGTAGATCTCTTAATACCTGTTACTATTAGATAATAGTAACTCTTCGGATTTCCGCTAACTGATAATACCATCTCCTCTCCTTTACCAACAGTATCTTCTGTTGCCGTTATTGAAAGTTCTTCGCTACGGATTGTGAATTCCATCTCTGATGATGAAACATCCAGCATGTTACAGTCAGTTTTATCACTCTTTATTTTCACTGTGTATGTGCCCGTCTTCACGTCTGTTAAATCGATTGCGTCAGTATAAGGTGGAGCTGTTACCGTTATCCCTGCTGTTGTTGTAGGACGGTCCCCAACAAATACTGTTGTTCCAGGTGTGGCGTCTAAATTTGTAAGGGCTTGACCATCGATTGTTTCAATTACTACACCATCAGGATCTGTGACTGTTATCTTGAATTGTGCCCCTGGGATTTTTCCTCCACCAAAGTTCATCTCAGCTTTAAACACTATTTCCGCACTCGTTGGAATGCTATTTCCTACTATGGAATCCTGTGTCGCTTCATTCAGTACTATATCCCCTATGATCTCGCCATTCTTTACAAATATGTAGGTATCACCTGTATTAAAGGTCCCGCTTGAGTCCACATCATAATAATATTTGCCTTCCGTAACACTTGGTACAGTGTAAGTTGCTGACAGACTCAGCGTGTCGGCTATATCTTCATCAACGGCTTCTAATGTAGCGGTAACGTCAGGAGTTAAAGCATCTCCATAATCTCCATCCTGATCTGCATCAAATGCAAGTCCCTGCTCACCAATAAAAATTGTATCGCCACTGTCTACTTGGGTAGCTGTAGGTCTTGACATCCCAGTCGGCACCATCGCCGCGAAGACCGAAGCCAACATAATCGCAGCCATTGCAATGCCTATAATCGCTTTACCTTTTTCTTTTGTTTTCATTTTTTTCTTTTTCACCTCCTAAGTTTTTTTTATTTAGCAAGGAAGTATAAAAGACTTTCGGTTCATCGGCACTTGGGGGATTAGGGAATAGCCACTAGCCAATAGGGGACAGAACAGCTTTGCCCTATTCCCTACTGCCTACGCCCCTATTGCCTTACCCGCGCTTTCGCCGTCACCTTCATCTCTCTTTTACTCCCTTCCTCCTCTGTTCTATACTATACCTTACTATACTATACCTACTACTTATAGCTTTATGCTTTTTTTTTTCGGTTTTCGACATACCCAATTTTTATAGCGCCCATGTCGCACCGGCGCTCCCATCGGATTTAATAGATGAGTGTGAGTTATTTATCAGATCATAGATATTATGACGAAAAGCATAGATATTAAAAAGACATCTGAAATGGAGGTCAAACTTTCCCCTCTTTCCTCTATCTTCTTTTTCAGTTCTTTTATCCCCCTTACCATTTCTATTATCTCTTCCTCCCTATCCCTCCTTTTCCTCGTAACTATCCTTAGCCCTGCTTTCATCCTTTTAATAAGATACACAAAAGCCAAAATGAATAACAATAATGACAATCCAAGCGTAATGTAACTGAGGAACAGGAATAAATTTATTCCTTTTAATCCTTCAATTCCTGCTTGCGCACTTCCTATCGGCACCATTGTTACAAGCGAAGCCACCATTGCTTCTAATAACAATATCCCCCTTTCCATCTTTGTCTTCATTTTTTTCTAAAACTTTCTTCTTAAGAAAGTTTTCCTTTATTTCTTTTGGTAAAGCTTTTCTTTGTAAGAAAAGGTAATTTATTCTTTGCTCTCCCTTTTTAAATTGAAAAATTTATCAGCAAATTCGTATCCATCATGCAAATCCTCATACTTCACCATCCTGTCTCCCTCTTCTGACTTCCTCATCGCATAAGTCATCGCAACAGATGACCTTTTAGTCCCAATATCAAGAATTTCTATCATCCCCCTTAGCGTCTTATTCGTATTTTCTTCCATCTTTGCTATTGTTTTGTTCGTTGCTCTATTAGTAAGCACCGCAGTAATTACGATAGCAACAATTGTAAGCATTGTGGATATAAATATCGAGATTAATGTCAATTTAAAGGACTCGTTTTCCGGTGCTTCCGCACTCACTACCGGCACTAATGTTACAAGAGAAACTAACATAACCGCAGCCGTTGCAATCCCTATTATCGCTTTACCTCTTTTCGCTTTTGCCTTCATTTTTTTTCTTTTTCGTCTCCTGTGTTTTTCCAATAGAACAGAGGGGTATATATAACTTTCGGTTCATCACTTAGGGATTAGGGAATAGCCACTAGCCACTAGCCACTAGCCACTAGGGAACGGCACATTAGCCCCCTAGTGCCTACGTCCCTAGTGCCTACACCCCTATTCCCCGCTTCGCCTGTTTTCACCTTCATTCTTCCTTTATTGCTTTTGCTTCTGTTATTCTTTGATAAAACTTTCTTTTTAAGAAAGTTTCCTTTTATTTCTCCTTTTTGTTTCTTTGATCAAACTTTCTTTTTTAAAGAAAGTTTGTTGGTAAAGCTTTTCTTTGTAAGAAAATGTTTTTCCACTGCTATTTCCAATCTTATTTTTCGGTTTATCACAGTCATGTTTCTTTTATTTTAGCATAGATATCATAGCGAGACAAAGAGCGACCACTACACTTAACCCAAACATTAATTCCACCCCCTTCTCTTCTATTCTCTTCTTTAATTCTTTTACTTCCTTTATTATCTCCATTATTTCCTCCTCTCTGCCCCTCCATTCCTTCGCTTCTTTTATTGTCTCCGTTATTTCTTCCTCCTTACCTCTCCTCGCTTCTTTCTTCCTTCTTTTATGAATGAAATAGGCAAAACCTGTGATTGCAACCAAAAATGAGAGCGCAAGGGTGATGCGACTGAGCATTGTGAAAGTGTTCATTCCTTCATAACCAATGAGCATGAATAAATTTATCCCTTTTAGTCCTTCAATTCCTGCTTCTGCTTTTGCTCCCACCATTGGCACTGGAACCAAAACCGCAAGCAAAAACGCTATTCCTATTTTCCGTTTCCCTTCTTTCACGTTGCCGTTCATTTCATTTTCACTTCCGCCTTTCTTCTTTCCCTTTTTCCTCCTTCCTATCCCATATTGTTAAAATTACTTCTGTGATTTAAATTTATCGTCCCTTTTCTCCAATAGAAAGAAAGGGTATATACAGCTTTCGGTTCTTGGGATGGTTGGGCATCATCATGGCACTTTTTCCCCCTCTCTTTCGCTTTGCTCCTTCCCTGTCCCCTGTTCGTTCCGTCGCTTTCATCTCCTCTTTTCTCGCTGTATATCAAGTATAACTTCCTTCTGTTCTTAAGACACTGATTTACACGGATTAAGCGAGTTTAGAGGTTTAGCTCGTTAGTGGCTCAGTCACATGACCAAAACGCTAAACCGCTATATTATCATCTAGTGTTAATCTGCGTTAATCTGTGTCTATATTTCATTTTTTCTTACTCCACAATCATCTTTCGCTCCTTAGCAACACGTGATATTGAAATTGAAAAGCGTCTCCACGTTCACGTATTGCCAGTTTGCCCTCGCCTATCGTGATGAAATTTTCATGTCCTAAATTCAGAACGTTTAACGAGATATTACCCGCGCTCTGGTCTTGCCCCTGGCTCTGGTACGGGTTCTCGGCACTCGCGTTCTCATTCCCGTTTCCCGTCGGTTCGAGTTCCGCCTCCGCCGTATCCTGCGTGGGCATAGGCACGGGAACCTGAATAATATCTGCATCAATAGCCACATTATTCACTGCCAAACTCTCCTTCGCGTGGCTGGTATTAACGTTAACATTAATATTAACAAGCTTGTAATGCGTCTCAGCAAACTGCATATATCCCTGGTAAGTGGGTGCACATGCCTTTTCCATTATCTCTCCTCGTATCTCATCAATGCTCTTGTTCTGACCCATAAGCTCTCTAATTCGTATCGGCTCAAGCTGCCGTACCCTGATGATATTCACTCTGAGCGGGAGCGCATGGAATCCCGTTCCTGTTCCATTAGCATTTAATGCGAAACCATACCCACGATAAACTACCTTTACTAGCACGTCATCGTCATCCATCGCCGGTTCTGCTTCGCCTTGCGCGTCCCTTTCCCCTTCGTGGTATTCCGCCGATGGCTGTTGCTGGTACTCTTGCTCTTGCGCCACGGCGATACCGGCTCCGACACCTGTTACAAGGGTAGAACAGAGCAATAGCGCTGCTCCTAAAATTGCTAACATTACCATGCCTGTGCGCAACCCCCGCCGTGTGTTTGTATGTTCCATTGTATAGCTAAAATATAACCCCCCTTCTATTTGAGACACGGATTTACACGGATTTCTTTTATCATCTGTGTTAATCTGCGTTAATCTGTGTCCACAATTTATTTTTCATTTCCACGCTCGGTTTTTAGTTCGCTGTGAACGATATAAAAAGGGTATACAGAACGAACCGTTCAGAAAACAGTGAAAAACGGTCGGCACTCGCCGTTTTTTGGTGATACCTTCTCTAAACGTTCTATAACGTTCCTTCTCCCACCTCCTCCCCCGTTATTAACCACAGATTACACAGATTCCCACAAGATTCTTCTTTTTACCTCCCTAATCCTTCTTACCAAATTTTAATAATTCTTCTGTGTTAATCTTGTGTAATCTCGTGGTTTTTCATGTTTTTATCTTTCTAAAAGATATAGAATGATTTATATGCGGGCATTAATATTCGAGCCCTTTTCCGGGGCTTCAGGGGATATGATTATCGGGAGTTTACTGGATTTGGGCGCCTCGGAATCGAAGATAGCCGATGCAATCTCTGTTTTCGACATTGCGCTGGAAGTAAAACCAGTAAAGAAGCGGGGGATAGCAGCGAAAAAAGTGGCGTTTGTAAGCAAAAGCGGCGATAAGAGCGTAAGTGCGAAACACGCTGAAAGAAAGTATGCCGATTTCGTGCGTCTAATCGAAGGCAGCGGCTTGAGCAGGGAGATAATACAAAACGCCCTGGCTGTATTTGAACTGCTCGCACGTGCAGAGGCGAAGGTGCACGGAGAACCCAAAGAGAGCTTGCAGTTTCACGAACTCGGCGCTATGGATACAATAGGCGACCTGATAGGCAGCACCACGGCGTTCTTAGACCTTCATCCTGACATCGTTATTTGCACTCCCGTTTCGGTGGGCAGTGGATTCGTGGATACCCTGCATGGTGTTCTGCCTGTTCCTGCACCCGCAACAGTCGAGATATTGCGGCATTCTTCGCTGCTATCGCAAGGGGACCCGTTCGGGTCTGCATCTGAATTGCTTACGCCTACGGGCGCAGCGATATTGGCTCATTTTGTGCACCGAAACTTCGAATCTTCACTCCCTTCTCTTCCATTCCGCGTCGAGAAGACGGGATATGGTGCCGGGTCGAAGGATTTGCCCTCAGCCTTGCCTCCTAACGTCTTGAGAGCGAGTCTATGTGAACTCCGTGAATCCTCGTCTTTACCTATCCCTCCCCTACCCCTGTCAAGGGATGAGGTGGAAGTGCTGGAAACCAATGTTGATAACGTTACCGGGGAAGTGCTGGGCAATCTGATAGATGTGCTTATGGCGGAGAAAGGAGTGAAGGACGTGGCTATTACACCGGCGCAAATGAAAAAAGGTCGAAGCGGGCACATAATCAAGGTAATCACGACACCGCAAGAAGCCGCTCGAATAGCGTACCGGATAATGGAAGAGACCGGCTCGCTGGGCGTTCGCAGTATGCAGGTGAAGCAGCGGTTCATTGCAAACCGGGAGCAGAGGAAGGTGCAGATAAGGCTAAAAGGCGTGGAGAAGGAAGTAAGCGTGAAAATAGGCACCGATGCCGCAGGTAACGTGCTTAATGTGGCTGCGGAATTCGATGATGCGAAACGCGTTGCCGCCGACCTGAAAATACCTCTAAAAGATGTGATAAAGCTCGTTGAAGAAACCGCGAAGCCTTCTTTGTAACCACAGATTACACAGATTTTTTTGTATATAAAGTATAACCGCTACCTATTTAGGACGCAGATTTACGCGGATTTAC
>CAZXYJ010000051.1:0-8228 GCA_964644925.1 uncultured Halobacteria archaeon
TGAACGACAGGGCCACCGGGATAAGAGAAGGGAAAAGAGCGTATGGCTACATAATCGTCGTTAGACTGGTCAAAAGCAAGGATGCCATTACGGCAGAGGCGGTTAATGTGCCATGGGATGTCTTAAGGAAGATAGATAAGAGGATTACGACGGAGATTCCAGAAGTTGTGCATGTGCTTTATTCTTTAACGGATAAGCCACCGGCAACGATAGAATTTCAATAGGATAGCAACCACAAGATTACACAGATTTACACAGATTTTTCTTTTTGTTGGGCAGGTGGGGTATTTTTAACGGCATTGCTCCTTTCATCCATGTCAATCTGCGTTAATCTGCGTCAATAATTTATTTTTTGGGTTTTTTGGTTTATATGTCCACCGAATTTTGTGCAGATACGTTCCTCTTCCTCACTTCTGCATACTTCGCTATCTCTGCGATCAACGGATGTTCCCAGGAGCGGTCGTCATAAAGGAAAACGAATTTTGCTTTTCCTTTGTTTAGTTTCAGCAATTTCAATACATTTTCCAGTGCTACGGTCTTAGCTTCACTATCCACTTCCACAGGTATTTCTGACTGTCCTACCGGGTAACTTTCCTTCAATTCGACTGGACAAGGTCCAAAGGGGGGTTTAACAAAAAATAGGTGGTCATAGTCGTCATTTTCGTTTTTCGGCTCTTCTTCTTTTGACTTTTTGGTTTCTGTCGCCGTTATCAGCACATTCCCGGATAATTTGAACCTGTTCAGCCTGTATGAGTATCTCAATACCTCTGGTCTGTGCGCAGAAGTCGCACCGAGATAAAAGAACGGACGTTTTGTAACAGGGTCATATTTCTCAATCAATTCTGCATACGCCGTTATATGCTTCAAGGCGTTCAGCAAAGCTGGATATGCCCTGCACCTCCTCTCGCATAGCTCCCACAGGCTTCCCTCTGCTATACTCTGCTTTACCGTTCGCATCTCCTCAAACGTAACCCATAAATTATGCGATGCCAGTAAATCCTCGCTTTCTTTTACCTCGCCCACACTGTAACTGGAACACACAGGGCAAGAACAGGGGAGATACCGCAAATTATCCACTTTTCTCGTCCCTTCTCCGGTCATGTACCTCTTCCCTTTTGCATATAATGCGTATGCGGCAGAATCGAAGAGGTCGCAGCCTAAAGCAACGGCTAAGGGGAAAAGCATAGGATGGCCAGCGCCAAAGAGATGCACTGGAGCATTCAACGGCAAATTCGTTTTCGACGCCACGATTATATCCACCAGCGTATCAAACTGGTGGGATTCCAACAGGGGCACCAAACCCCCTATTGCATACATGTCAAACCCGATTTCTGCAACGTGCTTTGCGCTCTCCCTGCGCAAGTCTAAAAAGGTGGAACCCTGCACAACTCCTGCGAGCATTCCATTTTCAGTTTGAATTATGTTTCGTGCTTCTCGCATTCTGCTGAGTGTTTCATCTAAATCATCCTTCGCTCTTTTTCTCTTCACATAAGGCGCTGTTGGGATGTCCAGAGGCACACATACGTCAGAGCCTATACACTGCTGAAATTCCAATATTTCTCTGTTGCTCACCTCCACGTCTTTATACTCCGAGAGTTGATAAGAGCCCGAATCGGTCATTATTGGCATTTCGCAGTCTAAAAGCGAATGAATGCCGTTTTTAACTGCTTCTTCCCTCAAATTCGCCTTTTTATATATTATATACGCATTTGTAATGAGCATCTCAGCCCCGTATTTCTTCATTTCATCAGCTCTGAGTGACATAAGATTCGGATTTATCACGGGCATTATCGTCGGTGTCTCTACGACTCCACAAGGCGTTCGAAGTTTTCCTATTCTCCCCATTAAGTCCTTATGCAATATTTCAAATTCCATTTGCACACTTTTTCTTTTTTACAAAAAGAAAACCTGTGCTAAAAGAAAAACTATGCCAAGGTCTTTATAAAAGAAAAAAATATACGTTTCTTTGGGAAAGAAAGTTTGTTACATCAAGGTATTTATATATACGGTACTGTATAAATATGATGCACAATGTTCATCATTCAACACTATGAGCAAATCCCGTTTGTAAACCCGTCTTTGCTATACGATAGCTTGAGTGCTGAAGACAAGAGCGGGAACGGCGAATCTTACCTGTTGGAATCCCGCGAGGGGAGCGCTAAATTGGCAAGGTATTCTATTATGGGCTTTGACCCTGCGTTTAAATTCTCGGTGAAGAACGGCATTTTAACAATGAACTCGTATTCATACGGCGATACGGTTCTCGCAGAAAAGATGAAGGATGCTGCTTCGGCTGCGGCGAAAGAACATGAAACTAAATCTCGGAATCCGCTGAGCCTAATCGAGGATTTCCTCGGGGACCTCAAAATAGCAGGGAATATAAAAAAGGAAAGATTTATCGGCGGTTTCGTTGGTTATCTTTCATACGATTACATCCGCTATTTTGTGGATGTCGGTGGGTGCGCAGTGGATACGCTGAAACAGCCGGATTGCGAATTTCTACTTACCAAAAAGAATGTTATCGTGGACCATAAGGCGAAAAAAGCTTTCCTCATATCTAACGAATTTTGTGAATCCCTTCCTTCAGAAAGCAAAGCTTTACCAACAACCTCTCTTTGGAACAGAAACAAAAATCATTTAGAAAAGGGTGATTTAGCAAAACAAAATTACCGTTTTAAGGGGTTGTCTTCCGATTTCACGTCAAACATAGAAAAAGGAGAATACGAGAGGAGTGTGAGGATAGCGAAGGAATACATTCGTGCTGGCGATGTTTTTCAGGTGGTTCTTTCACAGCGGCTGGAAGCGGATTTTGAGTTGGAATCTGACGGGAATGAAAATCTGCGTGCTTTCGACTTTTACAACCGCTTGAGTGAAGTGAACCCATCGCCCTACATGTATTTCCTCGATTTCGGTGACCGTAAGATAGTGGGTGCGAGTCCTGAGATGCTGGTCAGGGTTGAACCTGCTGCTGCGTTGAATAGAAGCAGGAAAGTGGAGAGCTGTCCGATAGCGGGAACAAGACGGCGTGGTATAACCGAAAAGGAGGATAAGCGGCTGGAGATGGAGATGCTTAACGATGAGAAGGAACGTGCGGAGCATTTGATGCTTGTGGATTTATCAAGAAACGACGTAGGAAAAGTATCAGAATTCGGGACCGTGAAAGCGCCGAGGTTTATGTATCCGGAGAAGTATTCGCACGTGCAGCATATAGTAACGGATGTTGTGGGGCAGTTGAGGTCGGACAAAAACGAGTTTGATGCGTTGAAAGCGACATTCCCTGCGGGAACGGTTTCCGGAGCGCCGAAAGTAAGAGCAATGGAGATAATAGAGGAATTAGAGCCAACGAGACGAGGTATTTATGCAGGATGCGTGGGCTATTTCTCGTTTAATCGTTCGATGGACACCGCGATAACGATTCGCACTGCCGTGTTTGAACACGGTAAAGTTTATATACAAGCAGGCGCGGGGATAGTTGCTGATTCTGACCCCGAACGCGAGTATAAGGAGACGCTGAGTAAATGCGCGGGTTTGTTGGAATGCATGGCAATTCCAGGAGGCGAAAACTAAAAAAATGAACGTTCTAATCGTGGATAATATAGATTCGTTTGTGTATAACATCGTGCAATACGTGGGGATGCTGGGTGCCGAACCGGTGGTGGTGCGGAATAACGTGAATCTTGGTCATATAGAGCGGATTGTCAGGGAAAGAGAAATAGAGCACATAATAATTTCGCCCGGTCCGAAGACGCCTCGATATGCGGGTGTCACAAATGAACTGATAAAGCGATTTAGCAGGGAAACAGAAACTAAAAGGATTTTAGGCGTTTGCCTGGGGCACCAGTGCATAGGTTATGTTTTTGGTGCGAGGATACGAAATGCGCGGGAGATAAGACATGGGAAGGTGAGTTTGGTGACGCATAACGGAGAAAACGTGCTGAAAGGGCTGAAGAATCCTCTTTCTGTGGTGAGATACCATTCTTTGGTGATTGATGATGGTAATGGCAATGTTACGGGGTCGTTACCTGATTGTTTAGAAGTAACTGCGAGAAGTTTGGATGATAATGAGATAATGGCGATCAGGCATAAAAATCTGGATGTTTATGGTGTGCAGTTTCATCCTGAGTCAATATTGACGGAGGATGGCCTGAAGTTGATACGGAATTTTTTGGATATGTAAAGTAAATTGATGCAGAGAATTGCAACATTTGTTCTTGCATATAAAGTATAGCTTCCTTCTATTTAAGACACAGATTTACGCAGATTTGTTTTAGTTTAACCGTGTTGATTCTTATCATCTGTGTTAATCTGCGTTAATCTGTGTCCATAATTTATTTTCTGTTTTCTTGAACTCCTTTTATAACCACAAGATTACACAGATTTCCACGAAAATCTTTTTTTTCTTGTTGTGCACGAATATGCCGTTCTCCGTACCTTCGTTCATTCATTCTCCGGGCAACTGCTTGAATCCTAACCTCTCAAAATCTTCATCAAATGCAAATGCATGCCTAATATTCATCCTTTCCATAATGCATGACTATCGGCTATTTCAAAATATAGCCAAAATAAACTTCATCATTTATTATGGACATAAGCAACGTTGGTAAGAGAGAACAGCGGATACTTGATATAATAAATGATGTAAAGAAATCTAAGCAATCCGCAGCAAAATATTTTATGGATTTCTAATTAAGCGAAGGGAATTGTGGGGGAAGGAAAAGGAGGGGATTCTTCGTTCAAAACCCATAATTCGCTTGAGTGAGGGAAGTCATACGAAACCCTTTGATTCGGAAGGAAAACCTTATCTTGTTTATTTGCCTGGTAAGTATGAAACACATTTCCCAACGGTTAAAGCAAGTCTTGTTGAGGACGAAAAAGCAAAGAAATTTTTAAATGAACTTGGTTTAAAGGAACCAGACATTGTTGATGATATAATTAGAAATATATTGCCAAAATACAAACAAGAGAGAATATACATAACTCTGGAAGAAAATATTAACGACGTAAAAAGAATTGCTGAGATATTAAAAGACATATCGTCAGAAGAGAGGAAATCCAAATTATTAGATGCATTAAAAGAAACTCCTTTTCTTATTGCCTTAAATTACGAAGATTCAAAAGAAAAATATAAGAAACCTTTTGGTATATCTTTAGGGGAGAACTATACAGGAAATAAGGAACTTGACATCTACTTTAAAGGAAATGAAAACGCTTGGTTTTTAGATGGGCGCTATCTGGGGTGATGAAAATTAGCCATATTTGGGCAATTTTTATATCATAAAATCACACCGTTTTTGTTCCTTTTTTGCCCGCCTGTTTAAGGGTATTATCCTTCTGCAATAGATAATTTGCAACGATGAAAATCTATTTATATGTTCTGCAAATCCAAATAATAAAAACTGATAAACAATGAAAAGTGAGGAAAAAAATGGAAGAAATACAAAAAGGCAAGGGCTACAAAAGCCCACCGAGAAAGCTGGTCAAGTTTTTTGAGAAGAGCCGTGATCGATGGAAAGCCAAATGCCGTGAAGCCAAAATAGATGTCAAACGACTCAAGAACAGAATACGGTTTTTGGAAAAGAGTAAAGAGCGCTGGAAGAGCCGAGTGAAAGAACTTGAGGCAGAACTTGCCATGGTGAAAGCAAAGGAACGAGAAAAAGAAGAAAAATTGGAGGAATTAAAAAAAAGACCGCTGAGGAATCAATGGTTTCAGGAAGCCCTGAAGCGTTTAATCTCGTTCTTTTCCATCACCAGTACTCCATCGGTCACATCACGTTGTTTGTGTCATTGGTGTTATCAGCAGCGGCAAGTTTTCGATGTGCAAGCCGTGCCATCGAAACGGTCATGCTGTCTTTAGAACTTTCGTTATCTTCTCCCTCATGGTTTTCCGGTCGTCTCTGGTTGTTTCGGTTGGGATATTTCAAACTCACGAGACCTAAAGAGCGGGCAGACGATTGGGTGTGGATTGTTGATCATACCGTCCAACTCGGTGCTGAGAAGTGTTTAGTAATTCTCGGCATTCGCGTTTGTAATTTACCTGCTCCTGGGAGCTGTCTTAGCCAGGAGTACCAAGGGAAATTATAGGTGATAAGGGCTCCGATCTGAAGTCAGGAATCGAGAAGTTCTGTCAAGAGCATGAAGAGACCTGCTACGTATACGACATCAAACATAAGACTGCTGCTGTGTTGAAGCATGAACTCCAGAAAGACGAAGCATGGCAGGAATTTAGTCAATTAGCAGCGCAAACAAGGAGAAAGGTTCAGCAAACGTCCTTAGCCGCCCTAGCGCCTCCGAACCAGAGGACAAAAGCACGGTATATGAATGTGGACATCCTGATCCAATGGGGAGGGAACATGCTCACTTTTTTCGAGAGACAGCAGAAGGAGGCAAGCAGCGAGTTCGACCCGGAACAACTCGAAAAGAAACTGGGATGGATAACAAGGTTCCGTGAACAGCTTGAGGAATGGGAGGAGCTTATTCATATCATAACAGTAACGGAAAGCTTTGTGAGAAAGCAGGGGCTGTATCGTGATTCTTATCTTGAGCTGCAGGAACTTCTGACTATTCTTGGTCACACAGAGCGAACGAAAAAGGCTCGTGTACAGCTTCTTGCTTTTGCTGTGTGTTTCAGCAATGGTTTCCACAACGACGGGAGATGTCGTTCAAAAAGCTCTGGAAACAGTTCCGACGAAAACAGTTCTTGCATGGTGCACGGAAAACATTGGGCAATCTGTTCAAGCAAAGAGAAAAGAAGCCTTTGTATCTCACGATAAAACGGAACAAAAACGGGATTAATTCAGTGCGGTGTGATGAACCTCTTTTTCATCACCCCAGGCGCTATCTAAATGTAATTGATGCATCTACCTTTGAAGCAGTAGGATGTAAAACCAAAATCTCTGTGAATTATAGGAAAGCCAGCAAGAGTGGATTTGTAGAAATTTGTGATAGTCATGGATCGCATAAACAAGGACTGGAGGAATTTGACCCTGATTGTGAAATAGAAGGTTTGGAATACGCATTGGAGCACAAAAATATTGAAAGAGCAAAAATCATCTGGAATATTTTGAAAGAACATTACAAACGGATACATGGAACAGTAGAAAGCTCACATTACCAAGATTACCGTAACTCATGGGAAGAAGAGAAGTTTTCGAAGATGGGTGAACTATTGATTAAGTATCAGTGGCTACCGGATACAGGAGGGAATTTTCATATAAGAGGACTTTTTTATATAATGCCCATAGAAGTCGCGGGTAAGAAAACCGAGATTATTTATTCACAAACGCACATGCAAAAACTTGCAGAGTTTATTGAACAGTCGGCGAAAAAAGAAGAAGAAGAAGAATCGGTTTTGATACCTGCGACCTCAATCCAAGAAGATGAAAAATATGAGCCTGTAAATGACAATAAAAACCTATTACAGCCACTTGTTAAACAAGCATTTGAGATGGCAAAGCGTGATGATGGTTGGGCATATCTTGCTGACTTGGGAAATTCTCTTAGAAAATTAGATTCAAATTTTAACCCCAGAACTTATGGATACAACAAGTTAAACGAGATGGTTAGAGCCTATGAAGATGTTCTTGGATTGAAAATACGGTACAGCCCTCCAAAAAAAGAAAAATAAGAGGCAGCAGAAAAGCAAAAGAAAGAGAGTGAAGCTACAAATGTGGGAACCAAGAGTGGAGGAGTCCTGCCCTTTCAGATATGAGTAAATGAATTCTACCTTCTACCGGCCAAAATGAAAAGAAACATTAACGAAATCGAAAGTGTTCTTTCAACTTTCACATGCTCTCTACTGGAATTTTTTGGGTGATTACGTTCTGCCTCTTTGTTATACTACAATTCGAGGAACATTCTCTATTTCATAACAGCATTATTTTAAATTTGAAGTACATAGGGCTGATTTTGACGATTTCTGGTACAATTTTGGCTTTCTGGGCATTTAGCTTGTTGGGCTTAAAAAGATCGTTGTGTCTCAATTTCTTTGCGGAAAACGTATCAGTTGTAAACGAATCCGTGTACAAATACATAATGAATCCAGAAGATTTTGGTCTTTGGATGGCTCTTATGGGCTTTGCAATTTTTACCGGCTCTATTTACAACTTTGCTATCGCAGTAGAATTTATAATCATTATGATTCCCCATATAATGCTGGAGAATAAACCTTTAAAGAAAACGTAACTTATTTTAAGGCGAGATAAATCCAAAACAAAATGAAATGTGCAAAA
>CAZXYJ010000052.1:0-1318 GCA_964644925.1 uncultured Halobacteria archaeon
TTGATTCTTATCATCTGCGTTAATCTGCGTCCCTAATTTATTTTCTGTTTTCTTGTCTGCGTTAATCCGTGTTAATCTGTGTTAATCTGTGTCTATATAATTTTATAAGTCTTTACTTTGCGTGATGGAGTTAGCAGTCGAGATTTCACATTTACGTCCCAAACATCTTATAAAAACCCATAAAATCCGATAATATCGGCATCAAATCAACGCCTCTTATCCTGCCCAACCCGCCGGAAGCAGCAGAAATCTCATCAAATTTGGTTATTCCATCTTTCCTGACGCCTTCGCCTTTTATAACTATGGGAACAGGGTCACTGCTGTGCCGTTTTATTGATACAGGCGTGCTATGGTCTGCCGTAATGGCGATATATGCGTCAACATCCTTTATTCGTGCTACAAGCTCTTTATCTATCCGCGAAATCATGTCCTCCTTTCCTTCAAAGTCGCCGTCGTGCCCCATGCTATCGGTAGCTTTCACGTGAAGGAAAACAAAATCATATTTCTCTAATGCATGCAAAGCAGCTTCTGCTTTATTATTTAAGTTCGTATCCGCTCTGCCTGTCGCATCTTCAACAGGCACAACGTCCATGCCGAGATATTTTGCAACGCCTTTGTAAAGAGAAGCTCCTGCTATGCAGGCAGCTCCGAATCCGAATCGCTCTTTCATCGCCGACACTTCCTCATAGCTTCCCGCACCTCGCAGCAAAATAATATTCGCAGGTAGTTCGCCTCTCCGCTTCCTTTCTTCATTTACCGGATGTTCATTCAGTATTTCATAACTCTGCATGACAAATTCATTCACGATGTTTGCGGTCTTTAGTTCTTTCTCGCCTTCCTCAAGCGGCACACATTTTTTTACTTTGCTCCCAGCTTCATGTGTGTCCACATCAGAGACTGCTTTTGACAGGTTCTCACCTTTCAGTACCAGTGCGCATCGGTGTTCCGTGGTATTCATGAACATTATTTTGGTGTGGTCTATTTCAAGCCCGTTTAGTGCTTCTGCCAGATCTTTACTGCCCTTCCTCCCGGCTCTTCGATCTATGATTCGCATCTTATCATCCACGGTAGCGAAATTCGCTCTGAAAGCAACGTCTCCTTCGCATAGTTCCATATCAGCACCAAGCGCTTCAAGCACACCTCTGCCTGGATAATACTTGTATGGGTCGTAGCCAAGGATTGCGAGATGCGCCGTATCGCTTCCAGGTACTATCCCGGGAGATATGACGTCCATCAGCCCGTTTATTCCCTCTTTGCTTATCTCATCTAAATAAGGCGTATTAGCAGCTTGTAAGGGCGTCTTTCCTTCTATGGATGG
>CAZXYJ010000052.1:1418-8147 GCA_964644925.1 uncultured Halobacteria archaeon
GGTCCGTGTCGTGGCACCTTCAGGTGTGCAAGCTCATGCACCACAACATAATCATGCACAAATGTCGGCATTTTCAACAGACGGTCGGAAATCCTGATTGTTCTGGTTCCCGTGTTACAGGTTCCGAACGTGCGTGTATTCTGCTCGGTCGTATAACTTATCTGATTCCAGGAGAGTTCCCCTGCAAAATACCGCTTGTTGAGTGCTCGAGCACGCTGTTCCAGTATGGCATCCGCATTTTTATCCGTGAGTTCGTTCTTGCGCCGCCGCGACTCGAAACGCTTTTTCGCCCACTGGGCGTACTTGAACTCATCCTCTCGCGAGATAGCCGCCGGTAGGTGTAAGTGAATGACACCATCCACTTTTCGTGCGCTTATCGTTTTCTTTCTTCTTTGACTGCGAATTATCTTGACGTCCATCCTTCTTAGCCAGTATATTTAAGGGTGACGAGCCCACTGCGGAACTGCAGCCTCGGGAAACGCATCTATTCGTGGGATGTACGGCTTAATGTCGATTATCTGCGAGCCTTCAAAAGCGTCGAGCCCTTTCACCGATAAAATATTCCCTTCCAGTTTCACCAGTTCCGCTACGCACAATCCGATATAATTCGGTCTGCTTGGGCTCCTGGAGGCGAACACACCCACTTTTGGGTTTCCCGCACGCCCCATTGGGATTACTTTTAAAACCTTCCTTCTCTCCTCGGTAGCTCGTAAATGAAACCAGTAGAGGATGATAATATGCGAGAAGGTATCTAATCCTTCCAAACCCTCACGAAAATCATCAAAAATTCGTATCTTTGATACTCCCCTTTCGTTCGCCTTCTCCACCACACCAATAAATTGTAACATGGCTTTACTTTACCTGAAGGACGAAGATAGCAGTGCTCCACCCACGGCACCTATGTACTGTGGGTATTTCGGCACGATGACATCAAATCCCAGCACGTCATTCATCGCCGTCGGCACGCCCTCCACCAGTGCAGTGCCGCCAACTTCTATCGCAGGCTGTCTGAGGTCTATCTCCTGTAACAACTGCTCTTTTACCTGCTCTACAACGGAATGACAAGCAGCAGCCGCAACGTCTTCGCGCCTTGCCCCGCTTGATAACGCGGATACGAGGTCCTGAATACCAAAAACGATGCAATAACTATCGGTCTTTACTTTATGTGCGTCGCCTTCCATAGCCAACTGCCCCATCTCTACCACATCTACACCCAGTCTACGTGCTACCATCTCCAGGAACCTTCCCGAAGCACCCGCGCATATTCCACCCATCGTGAAGTTGTCAGGGATACCATCTTTTGCCGTTATTATCTTGTTGTCCATGCCGCCGATGTCAATAATCATTGCTTCTCCCTTTTCTATCCCCGCAAGATACATCGCAGCCTTTGAGTTCACGGTCAGCTCTTCTTGCACCAAATCCGCGTTGAAATGCTCACCTAACCCGTATCTACCGTAGCCGGTCGTTCCTATCGCCTCTATATCCTCCCTTTTCACACCTGCGATTTCCAGCGCCTTCGCAAAAACACGCTCTCCCGTTTTTATTACGTCCCCTGTTGGAGTCCATGTAGCGCCCAACACCTCATCATCCTGCATTATCGCTGCTTTTGTCGTTGTGGAGCCCGAATCTATGCCCGCCGTGAGTCCCTCTTGCTTCGTCCTTTCCAGTATCCATCTCCGCTTCACTATCGTAATCAATGCTTCCATTCTCGTCAGCAATTCACCCGCTTTCGTCCGATCCGAAAAAGGATACATAACAAGCGGCAAGGTGGTCTTATCCTGTATTATTTTCCTTATTTCCGTCCTTATAACCGCTCCTCGTGGACACTTATGACAGCCTGCAATAAATACGGCATCCGCATCGCATAGCCCCTCAGCCACCGCGTATCCCCTTGCCAATGCCACACTTAATCCAACGCTGTTCTTAAGGTCATATCCAAATTCGTCCACTTTCGATGCTACATAGTCAAGGTCAACTTCAGGCACAAATATCTCGGCTCCTATCTCCGTAGCAACTTTCTCTATCTCTTTTTGCACGTTCCCGTATATGGTGCCACAGGAAACCTGAGCGATCTTTATCTTTTCCTCTCTTTCCCTGTCCTTTTCCTCCTTCTTTGCAGTTCCCATGATTTTAATATAACCCCTATTTTATTTATTTTACTTTACTTATATCTGAGAATATATATTCATACAGGAGTTATGCGTGATGCAAGACGAGTAAGATGTGTTGGTTTTCAGCCAAACTTCCTTTACTTCGAGCCAAGGGCAATGGCAGGGGCACGGGGGATGGGCTTCTATAATCCCAAAACCGAAAAAATATTGAAGGTAGAGGAGTTAGAGAGCATAAGGCTGAAAGATTATTTGCGGCTCGATCAGGCGGAAGCGGCGGAGTTAATGGATATCTCGCAGCCTACGTTCCATCGAATAATAACCGAAGCACATCGAAAAATAGCAGAAGCCTTTGTCGAAGGGAAAGCCATAAGGATAGAGGGCGGGAGCTATGTGTTTGCGGAATGCAAAATGCCCGCTCGGTGTGGAGGGGGAAAGCATAAAGGAGGAAGAGGACATTTAGCTTCTTTTAATTTCGAGGATAAGGTGTAATTATGACTATGACTACGGGGACGGAAGGGGAAAAAGAAAAAGAGAAGATGATGAAGGAGGAAGACGCGGCGTTGAAAGCGAGTATGGAGAAGGTAAAGCACAAGATAATGGTGATGAGTGGAAAGGGGGGAGTAGGGAAAACGACGGTAGCAGCGAATCTCGCTTTTGCTCTTGGAATGAGAGGTTTAGACGTGGGTTTGATGGATGCCGATATACACGGACCTGACGTGCCGAAGATACTGGGAATAGAGGACAAGCGACCAGAGATTTCGGGAGATAAAATGTCGCCAATTTTGGTCACGCCGAGGCTGAAAGCGATGTCCATAGGTTTTCTGCTGCCTGACAGGGATTCTCCTATTATCTGGCGGGGACCGATGAAGATGAATGCGATACGACAGTTCCTCTCAGACGTGGATTGGGGAGAGCTGGACTATCTGGTCGTTGACCTTCCGCCGGGGACCGGGGACGAACCGCTAAGTGTTGCGCAGTTGATTAAAGACGTGGATGGTGCGATAATCGTTACAACGCCGCAGGATTTAGCATTACTGGATTCGAGAAAGGCGGTGAATTTCTCAGGGGTGCTGAAAGTGCCGGTTATAGGAATAATCGAGAACATGAGTGGATTTGTATGCCCTTACTGCGGCAAAGAGATAAACATTTTCAAATACGGCGGTGGTGAGCGGGCGGCGAGCGAGTTAGGCGTGCCTTTCCTTGGACGAGTGCCGCTCGACCCGAAGATGGTAGAAGCTGCGGATGCGGGCACACCTTTTGTCATGCAAAAGGAATCGAAGGTGCGGGAAGCATTTGAGCACATAGTTGAAAATGTAAGGACATTTGTGGAAGGTAAAACACAAAAGAAGTAAATTGCCTTTTTATATTGTAATGAATATATATTCATACAGAGGAAGAAAAAAGTCAAAATGGGAAAGGTGAAAAAAAGATGAAGATATGTGTAACGGCAACGGCGGGTGATTTGAATGCGCAGGTAGACCCGCGATTTGGACGGAGTCAATATTTCGTAATCGTTGATTCTGATACGATGGAGTTCGAAGCGATGGCAAACGAAGCCATGAACGCGCCGGGTGGCGCGGGGATTCAAGCGGCGCAAGCAATGGTTAACAAAGGAGTAAACGTGGTTGTCTCAGGGAATATGGGTCCCAATGCGTTTCAGGTGCTTTCCACAGCGGGCGTGAAGGTTGCAACGGGCGCGTATGGCACGGTGAAAGAAGCAGTAGAGATGTATAAAGGCGGTAAGCTAAGCGAGACGGGAACTTCGACCGTTGTCGCTCATGCTGGAATGGGTGCCGGATCTGGTATGGGCATGGGAGGCGGACGAGGCGGTGGCGGAGGTCGTGGCATGGGCAGAGGTATGGGACTTGGCATGCAGCAACCAATGCCTTCGCAACCACAAGCGCCGCAGGCGCCGATAGCACCGAAAACAAAAGAAGAAGAAGTTGATCAACTATCGAACATAGCAGATAGACTGGAGAAAGATTTAGAAGAAGTGAAGAAAAGGATAGAGGAGCTTAAAAAGAGGTGATAAAGATAAAATGAGTGGCATGGGAAGTGGAGGAGGAAGAGGACAAGGAATAGGACGAGGAGGTCGAGGGCGAGGCGGAATGGGTGGCAGCGGATTGGGACCCGGAGGAGAATGTCGATGCCCAAATTGTGGCAATACAATGCCGCATCAAGTCGGGGTGCCATGCTATCAGCAAACTTGCCCGAAATGCGGGTCTAAAATGACAAGACCGTAAAAAACTTGGATCGCAAGCGAAGATGCTTGGCGACCAGTTAGAGCAGATAAAGAAGAGATTGGAAGAACTGAGAAAGTAAAGAGAGGAGGTGAAAACACGATGGGTAAATGTGAACTATGCGGAAACGAAGGGAGTAGAATGGAAGCAGACCACAAAGAGCTTGGGCGCATTATGATTTGCCGGACATGCTGGTCAAAACTATACGAGGGAAACCGTATGGCAGCGGATGTCGGTTGTTCTGGCGGTAGTTGTCCATTTTGCAAGTAGGCAAAGGAAAGATTAAAAAGAGAGGGGGTAATGTAAGAGTATGAAACTATGTGTACCAACACTGGGAAATGGAGGATTAGACGATTTTGTAAGTGACCATTTTGGAAGAGCGCCAACATTCACTATTGTGGATATGGAGAGCAATAAAGTGAAAACCGTGCAGAACACGGGTGAACATTTTGGCGGCGTGGGCAATACGCCGGAACTCGTAGCAGGAGCAGGTGCGGAAATAATGCTCTGCTCGGGGTTAGGACCGCGTGCAATCAGTATGTTTGAGCAGTTGGGGATAGAGGTATATGTGGGTGCAAGCGGCACTGTGAAAGATGCAGTAAGCGCTTTTCAAGCCGGAAAGCTTGTCGAAGCCAGCGATGCCAATGCGTGTAAAATGCACCGGCATTAATAATGCTCGCAACGTAATGCAACACAGCACAACGGTGAACAGATGATTATTGCGGTAGCAAGCGGCAAAGGCGGTACGGGAAAGACCAGCGTAGCAGTTAATCTCGCTCTGTCGCTTTCACCGAACGTACAAGTACAGCTACTCGATTGCGATGTTGAAGAGCCAAATTCACATATCTTCCTTAATCCGGTGAACGAGGTGATAAAGCCGGCATATACGCTGGTGCCAACGGTCAATTACGATTGGTGTGATTACTGCGGGAAGTGTGCTGCGGCGTGTGAATACAACGCCCTTGTTGTTGTGCCCCAAAAAGAAGTCATGGTGTTCCCTGAACTTTGCCACGGCTGTGGGTTATGCTCCCTGGTATGCCCGCAGGACGCGATCAGCGAGGCACCGAGGGAGATCGGCGTTATAAAAACAGGAAAAAGCGGTGACGGCAACATTGACATTGAGCTCGTGTACGGGGTGTTGAATATCGGCGAGGTGATGGCAACACCTCTGATTGACCAGGTAAAAGCGGAACTTAATCTGGAAAAGACCGTGATTATTGATGTCTCGCCGGGAACGGCATGCCCGGTGATTGCAGCGGTGCAAGGCAGCGATTACTGCGTGCTTGTGACTGAGCCCACGCCGTTTGGGCTCTACGATTTGAGGCTTGCGATTGAGGTGCTCAGGGTGCTTAAGATTCCTTTTGGCGTGGTGATAAATAAAGCAGGGATTGGGGATCGAAAAGTATATGAGCACTGCAAGAAGGAAGGAATACCGATTCTGCTTGAGATTCCGCATGACAAGCGGATTGCACGGTGCTATTCCGAGGGCGTGCCCTTTGTGAAGGAGATGCCGGAGTGGAAGGAGCGATTTGCAGGGATAATGGATAGTATTTATGAAACCACGAGATTACTGTAATGTCCACAGACATGTTGCCGCAAGTTTTATATAACAAGCGTTCCATAGGTAATCTTCAAAATAGGAGAGGAGGAAATGGATATACCATACAATTGGGACTTTATCCAGAATAACATCTCACCAGAAATGCTTGCAGAACTTCGCAGGCGATTCATGGAGGAGTGGCGTTCTGGGAAATACACAAAAAAGCAAATGATGGAGAGATACCGGATGTCCGAGCGAACTTTTCGCAACACGATAAACTGCATTACAACGAATGTCGTCCTCATCAATCTTTTGATAATAAAACGTCGGCAGAGGTCAGAATTGCGGCAACAGGCAACAACCAGGAATATTCACCACCAAGAGAAATGGACAAATGGGATGCTATCTATCGCTCTATAACGGGTATAACAAAACCGGCAATATGTTAATGGACATTACATTTAGGATTTAGAGTTTAGTGTTTAGAATTTATACCACAGGATATCGAGCAATTACTTAACTTCCTTATAAATCACTGCAACTACTGCTCCCAATAATAAATACCGAACCAGGTCAATCGCTATCCAATAGATTACAACGCCTGTTGCTATTGTCATAAATCTCCTCCACGCTTGAATAGGGAATGGCTTTTATCTCAATTTTTTTCATTGCGCCAAGCGAATCTGAGAGGTGTAAAAGAGGGAGTCACTTCACAGCTTCATCCTTCCTATATCCACATATCTAATAATGCTTTCCGCCCCTTCTTTTTCTTTAAATGGAAATATCATCCTCTTCTTCACGCCGTGCGCCAGCCGTACCGCCCTTGATAATTCCTGCA
>CAZXYJ010000053.1:0-7980 GCA_964644925.1 uncultured Halobacteria archaeon
ATTTTTGATCAAACTTTTTCTAAAAGTTTGAAAAAGAAAAAGTGTTGTGTAATCTTGTGGTTACTTTTCAGAATCTCTACAAATACTTTTTCCTTATTTCCCCTGCTTTTTCTATCCCTATCTCCACCATTTCTGCTATCTGTGCTTCCTTTAGCCCGCCGCTACCGCTCTTTTGCATCCCTGATAGCGTGCCATCGGCATTTGAAATCACCGTTACGCTGCTTGCAGCTGCATTTCCCTCATTGAAACTCGGGTCAACTAAGATATTCCCCTCGATTTCTACTGTCGTTACCGCAACAGGTGTATCCCGCATCGGCAGTGTGTTTTCACCTGTTAAGCCATATCGCTCATTAGGTATGCGGAGGTTCAGAAGAGAAGCAATAGCACCCAACGCAGCGGCATCCGTCAGGTTACCGTTGTCATCCAACACGTGTATATCTATAAAAACCATCCATACCTTCTCTCCTTCTTCTATACATAATTTGTCCAGGTCTATTGTTTCCGACCCGCGAATGCCACGGTCTACCACCCTCGCGAGTTGTATGCTGTTCTCATTCGGCGGTCCTGACTCAAATTTGGGTGACGCCAGGGGAACAAGCTCCACATTCGTTATTATCACTCCTTTATCCGGCGTATCGGGGAAAGGTGTGCCAAGTTCGACTTTTACGCCTACTAAAACTTCCGTATCTCCTATTTTCACACGTGCTGAACCTTCTGCGCGTTTTATTACGTCACGCTCTACGCTTATATCACGGTATTCGCGAAATCCTCTGCCGTCTTCTCTCTTCCCGTTTCTCACCAGGTCGCATACATAATCGGTCCTTACATCATTCACGATTTCAAGTCCCATTTCTATTCCTCCTCCCTTTTGCTTTCGTAATTTTGATTATATCGCGTGACTAATGCCGTTCGCTGCAGCTCATATATCTGATGACATGCACCCATCGCAAGCTTCAGCCCTCGTCCAAATTCTTCTTTCGTCAAGCGCCCATCCATTTGCAGCGCAGTTATCGTATTTGTTCTCGCGATCATCGCTATCGGCATATCGGCTTCTCCATGATTGTCTTCCGCGGCATTTAAATCCAGTACCACCTCTCCATTTATTTTACCTACGGCAATCGAAGAAACCAGGTCCTTCATTGGTATCCCGGCATCCGCGAGAGCGATAGAAGCCGCGTTTATCCCCGCTGTTCTCGTTCCTGCATCTGACTGAAGTAGCTCTACATAGACCTCTATTCCCGCCTTTGGATAAAGCTCTCTCATGATAACCGGGTTAAATGCTTCGCGACACACCTTCGATATCTCCACGCTCCTTCTATCTGGTCCCGGTCTTTTCCTATCATCCGTCGAAAAAGGCGCCATATTATACCTGAATTTAATCACCGCCATTTTCGCGTCTTGCGCGTGTCTCGGATGCATCTCCCTCGGTCCATATACCGCAGCTATCACCTTGTTATCACCTAATTCTAAGTAGCATGACCCATCTGCTCGTTTTAACACGCCAACTTCTATCTTTATAGGCCTGAGCTCGTCAAAACCTCTTCCATCCAATCTCTTCCCATCCTTTATAAGTTCTATTTCTTCTTTCATTCTTCTTTATCCTCTTAATCCCCTTTCTTTTTCTTTTCTAAAAGAATCTAAAAATTCCGCTACTCTATCTGTTAAACCCGAGGTATGAGATTCCCTCGCAATCTTTAATATCACCGTGGATGCGAGATACATATCATCCTCTTTACCCCGTATCCAAATACGACCATTCTTTGCAATGAATATAAAACAATTGCATTTCTCCTTTAGCATCTTTATCATTGAACCACTCCTGCCTATGACCCGCGGCACTTTAGTATGCGGTATTTCTACCAATCGCCCTCCTCTTCTCAGCTCAACGTCTTCTTGTAATGCCAACTCTATCTTCATCAGCATGTTTACATCCATTACCTTTACCACCACCAGATCATCTACATCCAGATATTCGCTCATGTTGCCAAACTCTATTTGCTCCCTCGTTATTCCCGAAAGTGCGGACACGTGTAATCGCGCTTCATAGGGCGAGGCGAGATCAACAATCCAAAACGGAAATGAAATCCCGGTTATTCTACCTATTACCACATCCCCTTTTGATGGCATATATTTCCCTGAAAGCGATACTACTTTTATCTCTCCCCGCTCACTCACGATGCCATATTGCGATGCGTAAACCTTGCCTTCCTCAACGTAAGTCCCTTCTCCCGCACGTTTCGTCTCTTCAGAGAGAAAATCCCCTGGAACCACAACTTGATACATATTTTTTATTTCACCATCCTCGTTTGAACTTCACCTTTTGTGATAGCATTCAAAAAAGAGAAAAGGTCATCCCGCATTCCTGCGGGTACTTGCACCAGCGCGATGAACGAGCCATCGGCTTGCCATTCCTCCTTCGTTACCCCATAATTCTTCTTTAGTTCGTGGATTCGCCCTGTGTATGCGGCGGGGATTTTTATTGCTACCTGTATCTCCTCGATTTTTATCGGGATTATCGGCCTTATTGCCTTCACGGTTGCACTCACCTGCTCGTCCACGGACTTAAACGGGTCGATGTGCACTTTTGCCTCTTTCATCGCTATCTCTATTCTTTGTGGTGGGTGAGGCGTGTTTGTCTTTGGGTTAATCGAAATTTGAGAAATTCGGGTTATCACCGCTTTCGTCTTCTCTTCCAGCTTTTTCTTCCTTTGCCCTGCTGTAAGCTGCACCTCACCTTCTTTTACTATCTTCTTCGCTATTTCACGCACATCAGAAGTAGAAAACACGCGCATCAAATCGGCTTCTGTTGCCTTTTCTCCTTTTGATGCATTTTCAAATATCTCTTCTACCGCTAAAATATCTTCAATGTTCTCTTCAGCACCGCCTCTGAACAAGTCCGCCCTATCGGGATCTACAAGGGCCTCAAAATTCTTCTTACCCGATTTATACCGTGCTATCACTGCCTTGTCTAGACTGACCATTTTATACCTATTCCCTACTTCTCCTTCCCCTTCCCTTCTCCTTCCTCTTTGCTTGTTCCTGTTTCCTCAGCAGCCTTTTTATTCCTTTTCTTCACTTTCGTTATGTACGGCTCTAACTCGTTGGCATTCAAAATCCTGAATTTCTTCTTCTCTAATTCTGCAAGACCCGCATCCACGGTTGTTATGTCTACCTTCCCTTCTGTCACCGTATACAGGGCTTCCAAACCGAGCAAGATGGCGTCCTTAAGCAGGATGTCCTCATTATATTTCTCCTCAAACATCTCGGTTACGACGCTCCTCCCGGAACCTATCGCAGTTGCTTTATATTCAAGCAATGCGCCACTTGGGTCGGTCTCAAGCAAATAACAGTCCCCATTATACACGCCCCCAACCAACAGTGCAGTACCGAAAGGGCGAAGGCCACCAATTTGTGTATACGCTTGCTTAAAATCGCATATCTTCTTCGCTAAGGTTTGCACGTCTATCAGCTCCCCATAAGCAATTTGGTTTATTTGCGCTTCTACTCTGCCTCTATCTACCAATACCCTCGCATCTGCGACCAACCCGGAAGTTGCTGCCCCTATATGCTCATCTATTTGAAATATTTTCTCTACGGAGCCTCCTTCTAACAGACGAGAAGTCAACCTCTTGTCCACCAGCAGCACAACACCATCCTGCGCCTTTATTCCAATGGCGGTAGTCCCTCTCTTCACCGCTTCTCTCGCATATTCCACCTGAAATAACCTTCCATCAGGGCTGAATACTGTTATCGCCCTGTCATAACCCATTTGTGGCATCATTTGCATTTTTATCACCTCTTTTTCTCTACTTTTATACTTTATATCTCTTGTCTTTGGTAAAGCTTTCTTTTTCGAAGAAAGATTTATGGACTCGACGGGATTTGAACCCGTGGCATCCTCCTCGCGAAGGAGGCACTCTTCCACTGAGCTACGAGCCCCGCCCGCTATTCCTCAGATACTTACTAAATAACATAAGAGAATAATAATAAATAGGTTAATAAGTTTCGACTTTAAATGAGATGAGGTTAACGACATGGAGATGATATCTTCACCACTCATTATCGGAGCATCTCTGGTAGGAATAGGATTTCTAACAGGGCTGAGCGGTGCGTTGATACCGGGACCGCTGTTTGCATTTGTAATATCCGACACATTGAAGAAAGGAGCGTTATCCGGACCCCTCGCTATAGTTGGGCATATCTCCGTGGAAATCCCTCTGATAGTAGCACTTGTTGTTTTAGGACTTGAATTGATGAGAAGCTATTTCGGTCAATTCGAATCTTGGATATATGTAATAGGAGGTATTGCGCTCATTTTAATGTCTTCATTTATCATTAAAGAGGCAAAGGCGGCAAAGTCAAGGTTGAGCAGAGAAGAAATAGGCAAGGAAATGCGAGGAGCGAAGTATAAGTATAAGAGTTCAATTTTTGGCGGTTTTCTACTCACTGCTTTTAATCCTTCTTTTATACCATGGTGGACAACAGCAGGATTAATGACTTTGATGGTTGGATTGGAATCGCCGATTCGAAATGGAGTCCTTTTAGTTGTCTTAGGGCATTTCCTCTCCGATTTCGCATGGTATTCTCTCGTCTCTTTATCTTTTGCGAAGGGCAAGAATTTCTTCGTGGGGGGGCGATACGAATGGACGATGCTCGTAATAGCTGTCTTTTTGATTGTTCTGGGTGTTTGGTTCTTTGTTAAAGGTGTAGGAGTAGGTGCAACAGGATAGTATTAAAATGAAGTGGCTAAAGAGAATCTTGGATAAGCATGAAATACCGACCACCGTCACCTTCGATGGAATAGATGCGTGGTTGGAGATAGCAACGGAAACGCTATTTCGTGGCCTGGGCACAAGTGCTGAATCGTTGTATGAAGAGATAAAGGACATACGTGAGCGACTCGAGCACCGCATTTCCGAGCTTCAGGATGCCGAACCGGCGGAGGATATGCCGGTGCAGGTAGAAAAAATAGGATTGTCCGGGCGTGATAAAATGGTAAAACAGCTCCATTCGCTGACCGAAAAAATGCAGATTCCGAGCCAAACCGATTATAAAACTGTTTTATCCTTTTATGACTCCACTGCATCCAGCATAGCGTTTGTCTTCGACAAATCATCGAAGACCATCTTCCACGTTCGGTCACTCTTCCCGGGTGAGGTTAAGGAAACCGTTGCAGAACTAAATCAGTTGAGAACGGCACTCGACCAGCTTATCGCACCCATACGCAGTAAAGAAAGCCAGATTATGCATTTGGAGCGGGTGCCCGGGATAGTAAAGGACATAAAAGAGCTAAAATCGAAGATAGAAAAGGAAAAAGAGAACGTTAGCGCGCGAGAGAAAGAGTGTTCTGCACTCGAGCGGGAACTAGAAAAAGAAGGGGGAAGATTGAGCGCGATTGAAGGCCAGAAAGAATGGATGCGGTTCAAAGCACTCGAAACAGAATTGTTTTCCCTGGAGCAGGAGTTGAGCACACTCGAATCGGATATTAGCAAATTGTTCTCCCCGATTAACAAAGAACTAAACCTGTTGAAGAAGCAGGATGAGACTGGACGGCATACGCTTACTCCCAATGCGAGAAAAGCGGTATCTTCAATCCTGTCTTCTCCAATTCGAGCGCTCGATGAGGATGTCAACGTTTTTCTGATTTCTGTAAAGGCAGTTATTGAAGATGATAGGTCTATCCTGAAGGAGCGAAAGCGAGACAAGACACTGAAATGGATAGACCGCCTGTTAAATGGCGAGTTAGCGACTATAAAAGAAAAACGTGAAGGATTACAATCGCGAATTGTGCACAATCAAGGCGAACTTGCGGAGATGACAATACAGAAAGAACGAAAAAAGGTCGAACAATCAATTGCATCTGCCAGGGGACAACTCACGCGATTACGAGAAGGAGTAGAGCGCTCAAAACGGCATGTAGTTTCGCTGGAAGAGGAACTCGAAGCAAAAACGAGGCGTTTACCCGATACGTTGGAAGCGATTGCGGGTAAGCCGGTAGAGGTAAGTTTAGACGTCTAAAACGACCCTCGCATGCCAAATCTCGTTCCTCTTTATCTCCATCATGTTGTAAGTAACGGCTTTTATTATTATGCCTGAGTCGTGTTTGCACGGGTCGAATTTGCCGCCTCTGCACGTACCTATTATGCTAAAATCTGCGGAATTCACGTCTATATCAAACTTTTTCATGACCAGCGATTCGGCTTCGAACATAAAAATCATTTCGTCCAGCCAATCAAACATCAAGCTGTAGAGGTCTTCAGATTTTATCTCTATTTCTCGCTCCCACTCTTCCTCTTCTTCTATCTCGTCTACATCAGTCATGAAGCTGTAAGTTGCGATAGCGGCATTAGCAAATAGTTCCTCCAGCGTGTCGCCAAACGCTTCGAATCCCACGTCCGAGGGATGCTCGATATAGACATATTTTGTCTTTCCTTTTCTTTCCATCTTCTTTGCCTGTAGTTGTATATTTTTATATATAACCACAAGATTACACAGATTTTCACGAGAAAACTTTTCTTAGAAAGAAAAGCTTTACCAACAACTTTTTTACCTTCGGTAAAAACCTTGACTAAAAACATTCTCTTTGTTTTTCTTTTAGCACAGGTTTTCTTTTTGTTAAAAAGAAAAAGTGTTGTGTTAATCTGCGTTAATCTGTGTCAACAATTTAGTTGTTTTGGATTCCAGAAACTTTATCTCCCTGACGATGGTCTCGTTTACCAGCGTAGGGATGTTATGTTTTTTACCCAACGCTACAAAAACACCGTTTAAAAAATCTATCTCGGTCTTTTTACCTCTTTTTATGTCATTGAGCATTGAAGAGTGATGCTTCTCGGTCGGAGGTATCTGTTCACGCCGTAGATAATCTAGGTACTCGTCCGCACTATTCCAGAACAGTTCGACTCCCTCCGCCTTCGCGACTTCAAAAGCTTCGTGAATTAAATCTTCGATAACCGCAAAAGAATGGGGGTCTGTGAGTTTGCCATACTCAACCCTGAAAATCGCACTTAGCGGATTTAACGCTGCGCTGTATAATGCTTTAGCCCAGATATGCATCTGAATATTATCCACGGCATCTGAAGGCATCCCCGCATCGTTGAATATCGCAACGATCTTTCTCGACCTCGGAGTGATTTCGTTGTTGAGTTCGCCGATTTTTGTCGTATCCGCAGAAACGGTTACTTCTACTTCCCCCTGTTTTGGCATCTCAAATCCGGTTATGACCGTCCCACCCATTGTGCGTCCTTTCCCAACGTACCGAGCTATGATTTCCTCGTTCCCGATGCCGTTCTGCAAACTGATAACCACGGAATCATCGGCAATAAGTGGTTGTAATTTTTGCATCGCGTTTTCTGTATCGAAGGATTTTGTGGTTAACAAGACCACGTCAGCGTTGGATTCGCAATTTGCGTTTAGTTCGGACATTGCTCTTATGTTTTTGATTACGTGCGAGCCCCAGATTCCCGAGATTCTGAGCCCGTGTTCCCTTATGGGTTTTATATGCTTTTCTCTGCCAATAAGTGTAATGTCATGCCCAGCATCGGCTAACATACCGCCAAATGCACTGCCTAATGCTCCTGCACCCAATATGAGGGATTTCATTATATTATAACAAAAATGTTTGACTGTAAAAATATCAATAAAAAGATTGCAGAACTTTTATAAAAGAGTAAAACAGGGTAAGAGGTAATAATATAAATATTGGAGGGTGTATGTTATGGATAAAGTAAAAAGAGAATTTTGGCGTCTAAAAGCCAAAATAAATTATAAAAATTAAGAATTAATATAATTTGGAGTTTTGGAGAAATAAATGACGAATGTCCGCCTAACACAGCAACCTCACCAAAAACCGCACATAATCCTTCAAATCCCTTATTCTGACGTTCTCATCCGCACCATGCGCATTGCTCTCTATCCAGTTACCAACGCCAAAAGCACAAACCGGCTGTTTCGTTTGCAGAACCGCATAAGCAACGTCCAAAC
>CAZXYJ010000054.1:0-4877 GCA_964644925.1 uncultured Halobacteria archaeon
GCAGTAGAAGTATGGGTTATATAAAGTTTATTAAATGTGACATTGTCAAATTAGTATTACATTATTAATATTTAAATAAAAGCAAAAATAAAACGGTGAAATGAAAAGAGCAAATATTATCATAAAAGGAAACGTGCAGATGCCGGATCCCAGACGTTCATCAAGAATACGGCGGATTCGCTTAATGTGAAGGGCTTTGCCGAAAATCCAGAAGACGGAAGCGCCAAGGTTGTTTGTGAGGGTGAAGAGGAAGGGATAAAAGAGTTAATAAATTCGATAAAGGAAAACATATTTTTGTATATTTTACAAAATAAATGCTCTTTATGCGTAAAGAAATTTATACACATCCGTAAGTTATTTATGTAGAAATATTAATCTTCGGGATAGGGATTTAATAGCTGCATTTATGCTCATCCTGTACAGGATGAAGAAAAAGAAATAGGAGGTAAAAAAGGGAAAAAAATGAAAAGCAAAAATAAAAAAGCGATAGGGATAATGCTTGTAGTGATAATGGCTGTTTCAGTGTTTACTGCTGTAATACCCGGTATAGCATCAGAATCATCGAATACACCAGCAACTACGGAACAGACGGAAGAAATGGGAATAGAGGAACTTCGGCAATGGATTTATGTGCAGGGTTATAACTATACAGTCGCCGAAAATCGGATTACACGTCTTTCACCCGAAGAAAGAAAGGCTCTCTGTGGTTATAAACGCTTAAAAGCACCAACAGAGCCACTTCCAGAAAATGTCAGATTCGTTTCGGACGTGCCAAAAGTAAAACCCGAAAAAATCGGGTCGCTGCCTTCATCTTATGATGCAATGGCGCTTGGTTATGTAACACCGGTTAAGGATCAGGCGGCATGTGGTAGCTGCTGGCTGCACGGAGCAATTGCGGATTTTGAGTCTGACGTTCTAATAAACGAGAGCCAGTACTCCAACTTGACGCTTGATTTCTCGGAACAGGAAGTCGGGGACTGCAATATCTGGGCGAGTGTAGGTGGACACAATTTCTGTGAAGGCGGAAATGCGTTTATGACTACCAACTACTTTACTAAATATGGTGCGGCAGATGAGGCATGTCAGCCATACGCAGCGACACCGCAAACATGTCAAAATTGCCCTCTACTTAAAAACGTGGATAACTGGAGGATGGTTACAGGTGATGACGGAGAAAGTCAAATAAGCACAATTAAAAATGCGATACAGAATTACGGACCGGTATATTCAACTATCTATGCAAATGGTGCATTAGCGGCTTACGATAGTGGAGTCTACGAATATGAGGGGGCAGAAGAGACGAATCATGCGATAGAGATTATCGGATGGGATGACTCATTAGGGGCATGGCTGATAAAGAACAGTTGGGGAACCGATTGGGGGCGTAATTCAACGTATCCCGGATGTGGATGGGTTGCTTATGGTGCGGCAAACCTTGGAGATGGAACGAATGCAATCGCGAGTTACCAGAATACCGGTGACGAGATATTCTATCATGACGAATGTGGATGGATGACCGGGAGTGTGGGTTATAGTAAACCAACAGCCTACGGAGCAGTTCGTTTTACACCTTCACAGGACTCGACTTTAACCGCAGTTGACTTCTGGGCAGTGGATGCAGACATGACATACGAAATCAGAATATTCGACACGTTAAACACGGTAGGTAGCAAATACACATTCAGCAACCTGCTTGGCACCCAAACAGGAACCACAGATGAGTCGGGGTATTATTCGATACGACTGGATACGCCAATACAATTAGTAAGTGGGAATGATTTCATAGTTCAGGTCAAATTAACGACTACCGGATTTGAGTATCCAATACCAGTTGACTACTGTGGTGACCCTGACCTGAACTGGGCGGCAATAGCCACATTTTCTGGAGAGAGCTATTGGAGTGGTGATGGAACAGAATTTGAAAAACTGTATATTAGTGGTATTGGTAATTTAGACACAGGGATAAGGGCGAGAGCGGAAGTGGAAGTTACGCAACCAGATATCTGGGTTAGTCCGACTGAATTCAATGTAACACTGCCACAGAATATGGTATCGAATGAAACACTAATAATTGGGAATAACGGGAATGGGGCGTTAACGTACAGCATAACCGACAGCGAATCAACAAATAATCCATTATCTTCTGAATGCATTTCATTGAAAAAGAAATATGCGAATATACAAAACCCAGGTCCAGATCTTGTCTTAACGAGAGCAGATTATGACATGAGCATTGCCGTTGCGGATGTATCTTATATTGGCAGATACACTGAAGCAACCGCGGATGGAAAAAAGTTGCTCTATGGTTATCCATATGCGGGGACTTCGTATGCCACGATTCGACTGGATGGAACCGATTATTATCAAGATAGCACAATGGATACTTATGTAACACAGACGCCAACGGCAATTGGAGACAGTATAAAAACAACATGGACGCTTCCAAATAGCATGGATGTTTCAGAAACCCTGACACTGATGCCAAACACAACGAAGTACCATTTTACTGTTAAAAATAACGATGTGACGAGTCATAGCGTTAGGATACGTTATCTCTTCGATACAATGCTTGCATACAACGATGGTGCTCCATTCATCGTTCCCGGAGTTGGTGAGGTTACGACAGAACGGGAATACACAAATCCTGTATTTGGTTATTGGAAAGCCACCGACGATCTTGTTAATCCAACACTGACCTCAAATTGTACATTTGTTCCGGGAAATAAGCCATATAAGGTGCAATTTGCATACTGGTGGGATATAGTGGACTACCCATTTGATTATACAATAACAGCAGGGCAATCGATAACTTCTGACACGGCAGTTGGAATGTACTGGAACCTCGGTACAGTGTCACCCGGTGAGACAAAAGATGTAATCGTGTATTATGGGCTTGCAGGTGCAATACTGGAAGCCCCGGAAATAGCGATAACCAGCTTGCTAACAGACCAGGATAGCTATTCGCCAGGTCAGAACGTGAGTGTGTACGTTGATGTTGGTAATGGTGGGGATGCGACATTAACCAACGGTCAAGTTGCAGTTACGATAAACAATCCAAGTGACATAACGATATTTGAGGATACTTCCAGCGTTACCATTAATCCAAATGCGGTCGTTAGTACAAACTTCACATACGAGTTATCTGTGGATGCCACGGCTGGAACTTATACTGTGACCGCGGAAGTATATGATTCCGGCATGAACCTGCTTGATAGCGAAACAACAAACTTTGAGGTCGTTAGTGGCGTAGATTGGCTCTCAGAATCCCCAACAAGTGGCACAGTAAACCCAGGCAACCAAGCAGACATTACAGTTACAATAAACACAACGGCTCTCGATGTCGGTGAATATTATGCAAACATTACAATTGCGAATAATGATCCAGATGAAAATCCGGTGATTGTGCCGGTGCATTTGACGGTTGGATCACCTGGTGGAGAGGTTGAATACTTTGACACTGGCTCCGGCACTTACCCAAGCATCTCTGGAACGCACACAGGTACAATCGAAACGTCATCTAATGTCAATGTCTCTAAGATGTATACATATCCCTGTGTGGGAACAGGCGGGCACACCGAATACGTCAGAATCTATGGGGATGTAGTGAATGAAAGCAAAACATGGGACGGTTACACAGGAGACTATCACAACATAACCTTTGATTCGCCATTTACGTTAGTAGCAGGAAAGACATACAACTACGAAATAAGAACGGGTTCTTATCCGCAGATAATACATGCGAGCAGCAAGCCTGTAACCGGGGGAACAATTACTTGCACAGAGTTCACAGATGCAAATGGAAAGAAGTACGACAACTGGATACCAGCGATAAGATTGGAATAAGATAAGGGGGGAGAGATTTCCCCTTTTTCTGTTTTTATGAATCCGCTTTAGAATACTTCTACTTCTTTGGTAAAGTTAACTTTCTTTTCTGAAGAAGGGTTTTAGAACATCTTCTCTATCCGTTCCATACCCTCTAAAATATCCCCTATTGACGCCGCAAACGAAAACCTCACGTAATTCTTACCTGCAACGCCAAATGCCGAACCCGGTGTAACAACAATATACGCCTCTTTTAGCAGTCGTTCCGTGAGTTCCATATCGTTTCCGTGATTTGACGTGTTTACAAAGGCATAAAACGCGCCCTCGGGATTCAGGCATCGCAACCCTATCTCGTTTAGCCGTTTCACAATGACGTCTCGTCTCCTTTTGAACTGCTCCACCATTTCGTTCACACAGTCCTGAGGACTACTAAGCGCCGTCAACGCTGCTGATTGTGCAATAGACGGTGCGCAGGATACCGAATGCTGCTGTATTTTTAGCATACCCCCCAATATCTCTGCTGGTGCAACGGCATACCCTATCCGCCAGCCGGTCATTGCATACGTCTTCGAGAAACCGTTTATGATTACCGTTCGAGCTTGCATACCGTCAAAGGAGGCAATGCTCACGTGTTTTCGACCATAGATTATCTTCTCGTATATCTCGTCCGACAGCACAAGAAGGTCATGGTCAACGGCGAATTCCGCAATTTCCTTCTGCTCTGTCTCGCTGAGAACGTACCCCGCGGGATTATTAGGGCTGTTGATAACAATCAGTTTCGTGTTTTCCGATACTGCGGATTCAAGCGATGCGTAGTTTATTTCTTCTTCCACTCGCTTCACCCATTTCGGGTTTCCACCCGCTAATTTCACTGCTGATTCAAACGTTACCCATGCAGGGTCAAGCAGAATCACTTCGTCGCCATCGTCCAGCACACACATCATCAACTCGTATATCGCCTGTTTCGCGCCCGGCGTTACTATCACATTCTCTGCAGATACGTCAACCTTGTTTTCTTCCCTTATCTTCTCCGCTATCGCCTCTCTTAACTCGTC
>CAZXYJ010000054.1:4977-7708 GCA_964644925.1 uncultured Halobacteria archaeon
TTCACCACTACGTCCTTTATTTTCGCTAATCCTTCCTTATCCAGCCACTGTACGGTCATACGACGCATGAAATGGTGAACGTCAAGCCCGGAGAACAACTTTGCGTAGCCCGCAGTCGGCAGCACGTGATTTGCTCCCGTAGCATAATCTCCCGCGGCAACCGGTGAATAATCGCCTACAAACACCGAACCCGCATTTTTTATTCGTTTCAGAACTTCCTTTGGCTCCCGCACCATTATCTCAAGGTGCTCGGGCGCATATTCGTTTGCGAATGTTATGCACTCGCCTATGCCGTCTCCAAGTAGTATCCCGTTTTGCTCTCCCACCTCATCGCCCGCCTCTGCCCTGATTTGTCGTTCTACTTCCGCGGCTATCCGCGCAGAATCGGTAAGAAGAACCGCTTTTGATTTCGCACCATGCTCTGCCTGCGCGAGCATATCAGCGGCGATGAAATGTGGATTCGCCGTTTCGTCCGCGATTATTATGATTTCCGAAGGCCCCGCGGGGAAGTCTATTTCCACCCCTTGTGCTCGAGCAGCCATCTTCGCCGCTGTTACATACACGTTCCCGGGTCCCACTATTTTTTGTACCTTTGGAATCGTTTTCGTGCCAAAAGCGAGCGCAGCAATCGCCTGTGCACCACCCACTTTAAATATCCGCGTTGCTCCTGCGAGTTCTGCCGCAGCAACCAACGTAAGCGAGTCCACAGCCCCATCCTCCCCCGGCGGTGTGCATACCAGTATATCCCGCACTCCCGCTATCTTCGCGGGAATCACACACATCAAAGCGGTGCTGAAATACGATGCGGGAACATAAGCACCAACCATGTCAAGGGGAACATACATATTGTCAATGAACATACCTTCAGTTCCGCCTTTGTATTCGCCCTTTTCCACCTCTACTCGCCTCTTCTGGCGGTAATGGAATTTTTTTATGGCTTCAGATGCTTTCTCGATACTCCGCAGCATAGGCACATCCACGTTACGCTTAGCATCCTCGATTTCGCTCCGTCTCACTTCCAGATCTTTTTGCCTCTGAAATTTTACGCCGTCAAATTTTTCGGTGTAGTCCAGCAGTGCTCTATCCCCTCTGCTCTTTACCTCCGCGATTATTTCATTCACAAGGGGCATAACCGCTGTTAGGTCAAGCCCTCGGTCGAAAAAATCTTTATTTTCATACACCTCTTTTAGCTTTTTTATCATGCACTAATTTTTCTTTTTGAAAAAAGAAAACCTGCACTAAAAGAAAAACATAAATTTAAATACTCAAAGGAGGAGGTAATTAAAGATGACAAATTCAATGGAGGAGGAAGCGGGCATTGACCTCGGGATTCCAATCCCTGAAAATGTGAACCTCACAATAAGCGGGAGACGGGTGAAGGTAGAGGGACCAAAAGGAGCGATAGAGCGAGAATTATGGCAGCCCGGACTGCGTATACAAATAGAGAAGCGGGATAACGGCGATGAGGTTGTTATACGGGGCGATTCGGGAAGGAAAAAGAAAAGAGCAATAGCGGGAACTTACGCATCGCATATCAGGAATATGATAGCGGGCGTGGAGACCGGATTTTTTTATAGGTTGAAGGTTGTGCATGCTCATTTCCCCATGCAAATTGCGGTAGTAAAAGATGGTAACAGCGTATCGGTTTCAAATTTCCTGGGCGAAAAGAAGGCGAGAATTGCGAATATCGAAGAAGGAGTAAAGGTAGAAATAAAAGGCAAAGGAGAAGAGATAGTGGTTTCTGGAATAGACAAGGAATTGGTTGGACAAACCGCAGCGAATTTAGAACAAACGACAAGGATAAAGGGCTATGACCCAAAGGTCTTTCAAGATGGGATTTATCTCGTGGAGAAAGGCGTTGGCGCAGGCGCATAAAGTATAGCTTCCTTCCACTTAAGACACAGATTTACACGGATTTACGCAGATTTATTTTAATTTAACCGTGTTGATTTTATCATCTGTGTTAATCTGCGTTAATCTGTGTCTATAATTTATTTTCTGTTTTCTTGTTTAGGATTTAGTATTTATATCACAAAACTTTTTCTTTTATAATACTTCCTTTTTAGTTTAGAGACTGGTTATGCCCGAGATAATAGAAGGGATAAGCCCGACACGGATGGAGTTGTTGCGGCTGAGTAGGAGAGAGAAGTTAGCGGAGAAGGGACATGACCTGCTTCGTGAAAAACGTGATGCGCTGATCGGCGAATTCTTAGACGTGGTCGGCGAGGTACGGGATGCGCGAAAAGTCGTGGACGGCAAGTTAAAAGAGGCATTTAATTTTTTGATCCTGGCTCAGGCGAAGTCGGGCGTTGAACAGGTAAGGCAGTTGTCGCTGATGACGCCACAAGAAATCGGACTGGATTTTACTTCTCGCAGCATAATGGGTGTGCACGTGCCGACACTGAAATTAAAAGACGGATTAGCGAGGAAAGTTACGGAGCGAGGCTATGGTCTTATCGATTCGTCCGCTGCGGTGGATAGAAGTGCAAAAAGCTTTGAAGAGGCTTTAGAGAAGATATTAAAGCTTGCCGAGCTTGAGGAGGCGGTGAGGAATCTTGCAGGCGAGGTAGAAAAGACGAAAAGGCGCGTTAATGCACTTGAATACATAATGATTCCCAGCTTGAAGGCGACGAGAAAATACATACGAATGCGATTAGAAGAGATGGAGCGTGAGAATTTCGGTAGATTGAAGAAGATAAAAGCGATGCTGGAAAGAAAAGAGCGCGAATAG
>CAZXYJ010000055.1:0-2074 GCA_964644925.1 uncultured Halobacteria archaeon
GGTAGTATCCTTCTTTTCTGATAAATTCTTTTAGTTCCTTCTCCATTACCAGAAACGAGGAATCAACCGTGTTACCTGCCCTTAAATCTTTCACCTTTTTTGAATTTTCGCTCATTTCCCTCGTTCCAATTCAGCCATCAGCGCTTCCATCGAGTATATCCTCGCTTCCTCTTTCCTGTTAATCCATTCAATGGCTTTTATCGCACCCAGAGCGAAAGCTTCTCTGCTCTGTGCACGGTGTGTTATCTCCAGTCGCTCTCCCTTGCCCGCATATAATACCGTGTGGTCGCCAACGATGTCCCCTGCACGAATCGCATGTATCCCTATCTCCTCATCCGTTCTCTCTCCTGTGATGCCCTGCCTGCCATAGACGAATGATGCGTTTTTTTCTCCGAGGCAATCAGCGAGGATTCCCGCGGCTTTTACCGCCGTCCCGCTTGGAGCGTCCTTTTTATGCGAGTGGTGCATCTCTATAATCTCCATGTGATACCGATATGGCAAAAAATGCCGTGCCGCCTCTGCAATCAAATTCCAGAAGACGTTCACACCGATAGAGAAGTTAGGGGAAATAATGGCAGGGACATGATCTTTTATAGCGTTTTCCATCTCTTTGAACTGCTCCTCAGAGAATCCCGTGGTGCCAACCACGAGCTTTAGGTTGTTACGAGCGGCGACTTTAACGTTTTCAACTGCTGCTGCAGCGTTCGTAAAATCCACAAATACATCCGGCTCGACCCTGTTTAACACGTGCTCCAGTTCTTCAGGACTCGATATTTTTACGCCCGTTCCCGGTGCTATTTCTTCTCCTACACCACGGGAATCAAAAACCGCTATCAGTTCCATATTCTCGGTTTCCAGAACGCTCCCCACCACCTGACCGCCCATTCTACCTCTTGCTCCCGCAACCGCTACTTTTATTGCCATGTTTAATCAATTATTCTGATTGTTTATTTATTTCTTTTGGTAAGCTTTCTTTCTAAGAAAAGGTTTATGCTGCGAATAACGTTTTTAGGAACCGGTGGCTCAACACCAACGCCGAACAGGAATCCATCTGCAATAGCGGTAAATCGCGAAGGGGAACTAATGCTATTTGATTGTGGAGAAGGCACGCAGCGGCAGATGATGCGCGCAAAGACAGGAATGACGCTAAACTCCATTTTCGTCACGCATTTCCATGCTGACCATGTGCTCGGTATTCCAGGTCTGTTACAAACAATGGCGCTGCAGGGTCGGAAAGAGCCGCTGGAGATATACGGTCCAAGACACGTGGATAAATTCCTGTACCATCTTCTGGCTTTGGGTTATGGAGGAAGGAGTTTTGAAGTAAAAGCGATAGAACTGAAACCAGGGGACGTGGTAAAAAGACCGAAGTATGAGATAAGAGCGATAAAAACGGTGCACAATATAGTAAGTATAGGATACGTGTTGGAAGAGGCAATGCGACCAGGGAGATTTAACCGGGAAAGAGCAATAGAGCTCGGCATCACACCCGGTCCTTTATTTTCCAAACTTCAATCAGGGCATTCCATTTTGGTAAATGGGAAAGAGGTACGACCGGAGCAGGTTTTAGGACCGCCGCGACCGGGCAGGAAAATTGTATATACCGGCGATACAAGACCCTGCGAAAGCGTGATAGAAGCGAGCAGGGACGCAGACTTATTAATACATGAGGGCACTTTATCGGAGGAAACGCAACGATATGCAATTGATTATATGCATTCGACTGCTGCGGAAGCTGCGGAAGTTGCGAAAAAAGCGAGCGTAAGAAAACTTATCCTGACGCACCTAAGCGCGAGGTATTCGGATTTAGGCGGTGCGAGCAAGCTGGAAGAAGAAGCACGGAGTGTGTTTGAGAACACCGATGTTGCAAGAGAGTTAATGACGATAGAAGTTGAGCACAGGGATAAACTGTGACAGGCATTTTAAATCAGTAAAATAAATTTGAAATTTTGATATTTGGTATTGTTTGAATTTTGGAACTTGTGATTTTTTCTTATCTCCGCAGGTAAGCGACTCAGAGGAGTGAGGAGAGTAAGCCCCCTTCTGTTTCGGCAGCATTTATCTGCGCGCCTTC
>CAZXYJ010000055.1:2174-7622 GCA_964644925.1 uncultured Halobacteria archaeon
GGAGTGAGGAGAGTAAGCCCCCTTCTGTTTCGGCAGCATTTATCTGCGCGCCTTCTCAAATTGAGGCTTGCACCCACGAGGTTGGTCGTTCCATCCGTGGCCATACGACCTCATCCTTACGGAATCATTGCATTGATATGGCACGATATCGTTTCTATACCATAGCCAAGACTCTCGCCTTATGCCCTCACGGCATTCGTGCTTTCGCGGTGGAGGGACTTTCCTCAGCCTTCTTACAAAGGAAGACCGGCAGCTGCCCTTCCTCTCTCCCCTATATCTAGATTGTTCTACTACAATATATTTTTTCTGTTCGGTTACTCAGTGAATAATGGGTATAATATCTCCGATTCCTCCTCTACGACCTGCACTTGCACCCACACCCACATTCTTTACCTTCAGGTTTGTACCCTCTTTTCGGTCTTCATATCTTCCACCGAATACCCATGTTGGCTCTACACCGGTAATTATCGCCGTTACCTTTGCTTTTCCCGCGTAATCGTTATCTATTCTCGCCCCCCATATCACGTTTGCATCAGGATTCAAGTCGTAGGTGAGCAACTCCACGATGTCGTTTGTCTCGATCATTGTAAGGTCCGAGCCGCCGGTGATGTGTATAAGAGCACCTTTTGCACCTCGATAGTCCGCTTCGAGCAGCGGATGGCTGAGCGCATCAGACACCACCGCTTCGGGTTTGTTCTCCGCTTTTGTCGTCTCGCCGACGAGCATCACCGCGACACCGCCTTCTGCCATTACTGCCTTGAGGTCTGCAAAGTCGAGATTAACCAGGGAAGGTTGTGTTACAGTCCCCGCTATGCCCTGTATTGTACTTGCAATCAACATGTCCATTGTTTTAAAAGCGTCATTCACCGAGAGGTTCCCCGCGTATTTTAGTAATTTGTCGTTCTCCAATACGATAACCGTATCTGTTGCTTCTCGCAATGCCTCTATCCCTTCTGCCGCCATGTCTCTCCTTTTCCGCTCCACCCCAAACGGGAACGAGACCATAGCAACTACAATCGCTCCCGCTTCCTTTGCTATCTCTGCAACAACGGGTGAAGCCCCTGTGCCTGTTCCTCCGCCCATTCCCGCAGTGAGGAACACAAAGTTCTTATCTGCCAACAACTCTTCTAATTCGTTTCTGTCTATTTCCGCGGCTTTCCTCGCTACTTCTGGAGACCCTCCGGCTCCTAATCCCCGGGTAAGTGACCGCCCTATCAATACCTTCTTTTCGCAACTTATCGAATCCAGGTGCAGCTTGTCGGTATTTATAGCTATTCTATCTACGCCATTCAGCCCACCTAAGCTCTCTAACCTGTTCATAGAGTTGTTACCTGCTCCGCCCACACCAACGATTGCTATCTTCGGCACACCAAACCAATCGTCCTCTGCTTCTTCATTCACACCTATTTCCTCGGGACTATGCCCAAATATTGTATCCATCTTATCTTCCATCCCCTTTTTTACCTCATTTTCGTACAATTTTTCTTGGTAATAGTTTCCTTAAGAAGGAGGGGTTATATAAAGCTTCCGATTAAATATGTGTATAAATAGTTTTCAGAATAACTTTTTAAAAAGAAAGAAGAGAATAGTAATAGAAATAGAAATTTGCCGCCCTTGGGGAGAGGGGAAAAGTGAAAATGGTGGATAAATTCAATGAAAATGCGAATGTATTAGCCGCTGAATATTGGCGATTAGAAGGAATAAACGCGGATAAAGCGAGTGAGGACAAGTTAGACGAGATAGAAGAGCTATTGGAAAAGGGGATAGGGGGAAAGCTAAGGGAGAAGCTGGATGCCGAAGCGAAGCAGCTGAGAAAGGAGAAGGAAGATAGAAGCAGTGCCGTTTTGAAGGTAGAAGAGGTTAAAAAGGAGATATTAGAGCTAACTGCGGATTTTGCTCCCAATCTTGACTCCTTTGATGGTACTTGCTTTCCCTACGATAGCGAGCATGAGCCGATTTCTGAAGCTTATTTCTCCGCTCTTACTGACAGCTTTCTTGGCAAACCACAGCCAAGTATTCAATTTAAAGAGGCCACTTTCTCTACGGCTGGCATAGAAATTCACTCTGAGGAGAATTCGCCTTTGAAGGTTCTGGGATATATAATAATGATAATACAGGAGGCAGCGAAGCACATGCTCGGTATGGAAAACAAAATAGACAAGAGCTATATGCTGCTCAAACAGAATGGATACGCTCTTAGTGCATTGGAAACGTTGATTAAAGAGGGGAGGAGACTGCGGATAAAGGAAATAAAAGATATTTCCCACCACGAAGACAAGGAATATAAAGAGCTTGTAAGTGATGATACCTACGACAAAGAGCTTGTTAATGGCGTTGTATATTTAGTAAGCGGTGAGAGAGGGTATAACTTGGCGAAGGAATATGACGGTGAATACGAAGCGACAGATTTTGGCGAATGGGTATGGCAAATTTGTAACATCGAGGTGAGCAAAGAGGAAGGGGTAGGGAAAAGAAAAAGTATTTCCGATTCAAGCTTGAATATTCATAAGATGCTGAAATTTTTTAAGAAGTGAAATAAAAGAAAGAAAGAAATAAATAAAAGGTGGGGGGGGAAGAGATGAGAGCGGAGCAGGAGAAGGAAGGAGAAAAAGAGGGGAGGGAAAAAGCTGTTGCCTACTTACGGTCCCGGCTATTTCCGTGGAATTTCGTTTTTGAGCCGGTTGAAGAGGATGCGATAAAACATTTTGTCACCTATGCAATCCAAATTTGTGAGGAGAAGGGGATAGAGAAGGGGACGATACCCGCACCCGTCACTGAAGATGACGTAAAAGAATTGATTACAGAGGAAGTAAAAGAGACAGTGAACGAGTACCTATTTGACGTAGATGGCGGGGATATGACGAGGACACACGGTAAGTATGCCGTTAGCTACCCCTTTGCGTTCGCTCAATGTTTGGTGCATACCATTTTATACCGACTTGGACTCGAGCTGGAAGATGTAGTGGATGTAAAAGCGATAGGCGATTTATTAGGGCAGGATATAGAAGGGATAAGAAGGAGTGAGTCGTTTATCAGGAATTTAATATCCAAGCGCGGAAAAGGAGCGATGAAGATGTTTGGTAAATCTATTTTGAATAGAAAGATTATAACGGCAGGAGGGGAGTACATAGGGAACGTGGGTGATATTGTTTTTGATATCGAAACGGGAAATGTAGGGGGGTTAATAGTAAATCAGCAAAAACAAAAAGGCGCAGGCAGGGATTTGGAAAAGGGCAGAATATCCATGCACGACGTGCGTTTAAATATGTACCGTAAAAATGTTGTTCTAAAATATTCAAGCTATAAATGAACATTTATATATGATAAGACACTGCAAAATAACATATAAGGTATATAATATAAATTAGAAAGGGGAGAGGGAGAACAAAATGCGTGTATTTATGATAGGTTATGGACAAGCGGGAGGCAGAGTTGCAGACACATTTTTGGAATTTGCAAAGCGAACGGGGCAGAATTTTGTGATTAATGCCGTGGCCATTAATACAGCGAAATCCGATTTGATAGGGCTAAAGAACATCCCAATGGAAGACCGGGTGCTTATAGGCGAGGCATTGACGAAAGGGCATGGTATAGGAGCAGATAACGAATTAGGAGCGAAGGTTGCCACTGATGAAATTTATACCATACAAACTGAGATAGATAAACGAGGGACACATCAGGTGGATGCGTTTCTGGTAATTGCAGGTTTAGGAGGTGGAACAGGTTCGGGAGGCGCCCCCGTGCTGGCAAGGCGGCTGAAGAAATTATATGAAGAGCCGGTTTACGGGCTGGGGATATTACCGGCGAAGGGAGAAGGCAGTTTATACTCTTTAAACGCTGCACGGAGTCTGATGAGTTTCATGAATGAGGTTGACAATCTTTTCCTTTTCGATAATGAAGTGTGGAGGACGGGGGGAGAGACGGTAAAAGAGGCATATAGGGACATAAACGAGGAGATAGTGAGGAGATTTGGAATTTTGTTTGGTGCAGGCGAAGCGAATGAAGTAGGGCAGATGGTGGTAGATGCTGCGGAGATAATGAACACGCTTAAAGGAGGCGGAATATCCACAATTGGCTATGCTGCGGAAGGCATAGAGCGGAAAGGAGGATTAAAGAAGCTTTTCAGGAAGAAGGGGACGATGGATACGCTGGATTCCGTTACAAGGATTACTTCTTTGACAAGGAGAGCAGTAGCAGGCAGATTAACGATTCCGTGTGAACCGTCAAGTGCGGAAAGGGCATTGGTAATAGCAGCGGGACCACCGGAGGAGTTAAGCAGGAAGGGGATGGAGAAATCGAAGGAACGGATAGAGGAGATGATAAGAGGAACGGAAGTAAGAGGGGGTGATTTCCCGGTTGTAAAGAGTGAACATGTGGCGACAATTGTGCTCTTTTCCGGTGTATCTGATATACCAAGAATAAAAGAGTTACAGGAGATGGGGGCAGAAGCACAGGAGACATTAAAAGAGGTGACAAGTGAGAAGGAGCGTGAATATCAGGAATTAATGGATACAAACGGAAATATAAAGCCTTTGTTCTGAGGTGAGTAAGTAAGATAGAGAGATGAGGATAATGTTGAAAAAAAACCTTTTCTTGGAAAGAAAAGCTTTACCAAAAGGAGCAGTTTCTCTTTTAGCGTTTCTAATATTGGCGTTTTTTTTGATGTCGCTATGCATGAGTGTAAGCGGGGCTGTTGCGAAAGAGCCAACTACTTTACAGAAATCCCGTTCCGTGGATGCGGAAATAAAAAGTGTACATTATGAGAATGTGTATGGAACTGAAATGGTAAAAAATGGCACTGAAGTTTCCATAAAAGTTGTTTTAACCAATATTAGTGGAGAAATAGGCAAATCCACGCTTACTTTTTATTCTAAATTGGAAGGGGCAAAGGGGGGTATAATGGAGGAGGTACTCAAAAGTGGCAGCTCTTACACGATGGACCCCCAAAAAGTGGGAGAAGAAGTTACAGTAATTTGGTCGGGGACAGCACCGGAAGTTAGGAAGAGAACGCTATACACTTTGTTAAACATAACGCAGGAGACAACGGAGGGGGAATATTTGGTGGTAGATATAAAAAGGGATGTGACATCCGAGATAAGTGAGTCGGCTATAATCGCAATAGATGAAGCACGAGAAAAGTTAAACAGTGCGAATTGGACCATTGCTAACGCTACAGAAAAAGGAATTGACGTATCCGAAGCAGATACGACTTTTGAAACGGCCAGTTTGTATTTTAAAGACGCTGAAGAGGCCTATTGGGGAGAAAGAGCAGAAGAGTCGATAGAAGCAGCAACAAATGCTTCTTATTATGCCGAGCTTGCGAAACAAAAAGCCGAATCGGCAGTTGGCGCTAAAACGCATATGAATTATGGTGGTCTGGCTGTAGTGGCGATTGTTGCAATAGTGGTAATTGTATTTTTAAATAGAAAAAGGCAAAGAAAACGAGGC
>CAZXYJ010000056.1:0-2246 GCA_964644925.1 uncultured Halobacteria archaeon
AAAGAGAAGGGATATTTCAAAAGCCCGAGAATGCTGTAATGTAAATTCCTTATCTAAAAAATAGTGCTTTATCACCGCAGAGAGCGCCGAGTACGCAGAGTTTTATTCCACGTTCAAGAACTGTTCCAGCATATCGAGCTCTACTTCCATATTCAGTATCTCGACTGGCTCACACTTATCGTAGATATTCTTCAAGTTACCCCGTTTCTTAAACGATGCAAGTCTCCGCACTTCTTTCACCTGTTCTTTCGAAAGTTTCTTCGTTTCTATCGCTCCCGCAGCTTTCGCTTTCTTCACTATTTCCACACCTACTTTGCTTCTCGTTATCACGGTTGACCACCCAAGTTCGGAACCTATCGAACCAACCGAGAGGTCAGCGAACTCCGCTGCGAAATCATAGCAATATTCGCACGCTTCGCGCATGCAGTCACGCATCTTCTTTATCGGCGTCTTTATCTCCTCCCCCTCCTTCGTATGAACGATAAAACTGCCCTTTTTTATGTTGAATTTCTCAACGTCTTCTATGCTCGTGCCCAGCTCCACGAGCTTATTTTCGAGTGAGTGCATGTCAAAAGTTTCAGAGCACATCAGCCCGATCAGTAACTTCACGCGCTCCGCACCGACGTCAAATCCCGTTGACATTTGTACCTTGCGCATTCCCTGTATATGACATGGCAGCCCAACGAGTGCAACGTTTTTATACCCCTGCTCAAGAGCGTCGCCAACGCCCGATACCGAAGGGCATTGTGTGTATTTCGAGCCAGCCGTAGCTAATACATCCTCCTTTTTTGTCGCCACGAAAGGTTCGGGATTCCAATTTTCTGACGTCTTCGAAACCACCGCAGCGTCTATCTCGCCCTGCTCAAGTAAGTTCACAAGCAATGCCGATACAACGCCACCGTCCTGTGCGTGCTCTCTTACCGCTTCATCAATCGCTCTCGCGGTTATTATGTCACCCTGGTAGTACCCCAACAGATTATCGGTTCTTAGCTCACCAAATACCGCTCTCTCTACCTCAAAAGGAGCGAAGCTCGTACGTGGGCAGAAATCATAGCAAGCACCATATATCTCATGGCATTTCTTCTTCGTTATCGGTATCTCGTTCTCGTAGGTTATGTATTCTTTACAAAACGCACCACAAGACCCGCAGTAGCAGCACAATCCGTTATATATCACTTCCCGTTCCAAATCCGTTATGTTCCCCTTTCTTTTTACCATTCTGAATCCCTATCCTACCTCTTTATACTTACCACCAGCTTCCGCAGCATATCCTTATATTCCTCTTCCATCCTCGGCGATACGTTCGTAAAACTCATCCGCGCATTTGGATGATAATACCGGTCAATAGAAACCGCACGCATCAACGGATCAGTTGCGAAATTCTTTATGCACGACAGCATCTGCGATGCGTAATAATAGAGGATGCCATAGAATATCACGAAATCGTAATTCCCGCCGCCATCCAGACCTTTCCAGTTAGGGTCGCGTAAACAATTGGTGAGCTCATGCAGGTTGTAATAAGTCACGTTCTCCGTGTACTCCTTTTCTACGAATCCTTTTATGCTGTGTCCCGTTGCAGCAATAGGAATCCCCTTTTTGCCTATTTCTATCGCTATATCCAAAAAGAAATCGCCCCGCAGTAGCTCCGAGCCAACCACGAGCAGAGGCTTCTTTGCACTTGATATATAACTCCCTATCACTCCCGGCGGTGCTATCCCTCCTGTTTCAGGACCCGGTAGATTCGCCACGTCAAACGGTATTTCCATTACCATCTTATCTCCCCCTCCTGCATCCTGCATCTTGTATCCTGCATCTTCATAACTATCCTTCTCACTTCTTCCTCCTTATCAGCCTTTCTAAATTCGTCGGATTAAACGACGGGTTGTATGCCCTTATCGGACCTTCTACTATCTTCTTCGTCTTCCAGTCTATCTTCCAGCTTTGCTCATCTTCCAGCTTCTTCAGTAACTCGTTCCGCGTAGCAATCGGGAGGTCGCTCGCAGCCCTCACGAACAGATGCCAATCCGGTGGATACGCGTTGAGATACTTCTGGTTGAGGTCTATGTAGTGCGTCAGTTTTATAGACCGTCCACGGTCAGTATCCGAAGGTCGGATGCATAGTTTTGCCATCATCGGCAGTGCTTCCTCCACCGTTTCACAAGCCACGAGCAAATCCTGCGGTCCCGGCTCCACATAAACCTTCGAACCATCAGTAGCGTCTATCAGCGTCCAATCTTCTTTTATGT
>CAZXYJ010000056.1:2346-7566 GCA_964644925.1 uncultured Halobacteria archaeon
ACATAAACCTTCGAACCATCAGTAGCGTCTATCAGCGTCCAATCTTCTTTTATGTCCGGACGACCCATAAACGCTCTACGGTATTTCGCACCATGAGGTCCTACCACCGCGGGAACACCCAGTCTGTTAAAGCCCGTAGCGATAGAAGCCGCCTTCTGTGACATTGCACCCCACGCAACGCCACACGCACCCACGCGGCTTAAGATGTAATCAGCTATTTCCTCATAATTGCCACGCAGCGGTCGCCCGGCGAATATACCCGCTACTTTTATCGCTGCACCGTGTATGTGTGCATTGGAGACGCACGAGCCTATGTTCAGCACGCCACCGGCATCGAACCTGCCATGATGCTGCTCATACACCGTTTTCCCTTCCTCGTCCTTCCAGAGCGCACAATCAATCGCCATGCAGCCCGTCAGCGTAACGATGTAATTCCGCTCCGCAAACTCCTTTACGATAAGCTGCACCTCCTTTGTACCATTGGGATAATTGCCACAGCCTATCGGTGCTATAATACCTGGAATAGTCCCAAGGACAAGGGGGGCACCTACCTCTCGTATCTCACTGTCCCAGACAGGTCCCCTGCCTATTCGCATCTTCCCCTTCTCTTCTTTTAGCTGCGGATACGCCGCTTTTGTCATCACATCTACGATCGGAATATGCTTCTTACATACCTGCTCGCATCTGCCACAGCCGACGCAGATGTCGAACATGTCGGCAAGAGGTTTTACGTTTCCTGTTGCGGCACTTTTATTCGCCTCGCCAATACGAAGCCCGTTAGGACATGCAAGTGTGCAGCTACCACACTGGATACAGTCGTTAACGTAACGTGTGAATTCGGCATCGCTGAGAATGAAGCTTAACGCTTTTCGCTTCTTATCCACTTGCAGTGCCGCCCTGACCGCAACCTCACCTACCTGGTCAGGCTCGAGTATTACGACTCCCGGCACACGGCCGCTCACCAAATCATCCACTATTTTGTCCGGGTCGTCATCCGTCCGATTCTCCAGCCCGTGCATTGCCTTGTCGTTCGTTGCGATCATAGGTGAATGAGTGTGCTGGCAAAGTTCTAATACGTCCGCACGGATGCACTGCTCGTCTATCACCACGACGTCCGCAATGCCTGCACGCAGCACACGCAGTTGCCGTCCCAGTGCGGCTACTACCTTCGCCTTATTATACACTCGCGTGGTGTCAATAGAGGTGCAGCAGATGCCACCGAGTTCTACCTTGTCGTCAAGTCCGTTTTCTATCAAGTAGACGCCTATATCGGCAGCTGGCGGTACGTTATGCCCTATAACAATAATAACCGGTTTATTCGTGTCAATCGTTCCTATCCCAACGTCCACCAGCGGAACGTCCGGTCCACTGCCCGCAAAGCTCGTGGGCATGCCATAACACGCAATCTGAATGATATCCGCAGCTTCCTTGCTCAATGAATCAAGCATACCCATGTGCAGCGCTTTCGACTCGAAGTCCATGTACGAGCCTTCCTGGCCAGTATGAAGCGCATCTGCCAGTTGAACTATCTGTTCTTCAACGTAACTGAGTACTTTGTCGTAATCGCCGATCGTCTTCGGTTTTATACCGCATACCAATCTCGTTAAGGGCGCTTCTATATTTACCTTAGGTCCGAAATCTATCGGCACGTCACGCCCAAACTTATTTATCATGTCGTGCAACAGATGCCTTCCATGTGCACAATGTGCACTACAGCCTATTAAACAGGCAAGAAGCACAATCCTTCCCTGCTGTGCGTCCATTCTTATTCCGCATGCACCTTTTTTATTCCCCGTGAGGTCGCATTTACCGTACGTGCAAAGACAGCACATATCACATAAGGGTGCGTAAAAGGGCTTGTAGCGATTCAAAAGCTTGAAGTCCCAGTCTCGAAGCGTAGCTATCCGCGGCATCGGATGCGGTCCCATCGGCTCCCATTCCTCTTCTTCCTCTATTATCTCGCCTATGTTTATCCGCACGTTTTGCAACTCAGGGATGGCGAATATTCCGCCTTTTTTTATTTCTTCCATCTTCCCTTTTTCAAATTTTATTCCCGTATTCTCTTTATTTTAAAGATAGCCTATTTAAGTTTTGCTATTTTGTTCGGTCAAATATAGCTTTCTTTTACAAGAGATTACATTAGACACCGATTAACGCACCCGCAACTCCTCTATTTCCGAAAGGAACTTATCAGCCAGCTCGCTCAATCTCGTCGCCTGTTCGCTCATTTTCCTGAGCGTGTTGACGGAACCCGCGATGAGAAGCCTCAGGATTTGATAGTTCTCCTCCCAGGACAAGAGTCGCTTGAGTTCTTCTTTCCCTATTTCGTGATACCATTCGTCGTGTCGCCAGATGAGAATCATACCCAGGATGCTTACCGCTTCCTCCGCTTTCAGGTCTTCCAGTCGTGAGAGTTTGAAAGGGAGTTCCGCAAGGATGAACTCCAATGGATTGCTGACAGCAGGTAATTCCGCCAATGAAACACGCACATGCTTCATAATAGCAGGCAACGCAACGAAGAGTTCAGGTGTCCTCACGTGCCCGCCGAAGTATGCGAGAAGCGCACCCTTGGGTGTTATCATGTAAATTTCAGCGCCCCTTTTACCTTCAGCAACCTGCTGGATTGTATATGCCGCATCCATCTCAGGAAGCTTCCGCAGAACGGTTGAATACGGTATCGCCGTGCCCTTTGAGATGGCATATTTGCTGGACGGTCCTTTTTTGAGCAGGTATTCAAGAACTGCCCCGATATATTCGTATTTCGACATTTTTGTGATATGTTATATTCATTGTTGGATATGAACATAAAAGGATACGTTTATGTGAATTGAATAAAAGAAGTAAACTAACCAAACAAAAAATAAGGTGGCAGTCAAAATGGATGAATGGACACCGAAAAAGATAGAAGAGCTTTTTAAACGGGACACACATGAACTCGGAACGTTTGCTGATTACATCAATCGGGCAAATGGAAATATCGTGACATTCGTTGTTAACCGGCATATAAACTACACGAATATATGCGTCTCAAAATGCCCCCTTTGCGCCTTTTACCGTGATGCTGCGGATAGCGATGCCTATTTTATGAGCATTGAGGATGTGCTTGAGAAGGTTGCGGGTGCAGTAAAAATAGGTGCTACTGAGCTCCATATTGTCGGTTCACTCAATCCAGAGATGAGCATAGAATACTTCGAGCAGATTTTCGGGCAGATAAAGAGGAGATACCCACACGTTATCATCAAAGCGTTGACCGCCACTGAAATTCATTTCATCGCGCAGGTCGAGGGAATGAGCGTTGAGGAAGTACTATCAAGGCTGCGAGATGCGGGACTGCAAGCAATGCCCGGCGGTGGGGCGGAGATCCTGGCGAATGAGATACGGGAAGTCATCTGCCCGAACAAAATAAAAGCTGCGGAATGGCTTCGCATAATGGCGATTGCACACAACCTCGGAATAAAGAGCAATGCCACGATGCTCTTTGGGCATATTGAAAAGCCAGAACACCGCGCTGCTCATTTATATAAGCTCTGGAAGTTGCAGGAACAGACAGGTGGCTTTGTCTCCTTCATCCCTCTTCTTTTCTATCCTGAAAACACTGAACTCAATGCGTTGGGGCTTGTAGAAGAAAAAACGGATTCTATGGATGTACTCAAAACGATTGCGGTTTCAAGAATAGTTCTGCGGAATTTCGACAGTATAAGGGCTTACTGGGTTGCACTCGGCGAGAAGCTTGCTCAGGTCGCTTTGAATTACGGTGCGAACGATCTGGATGGAACGCTTATGGAGGAACGGATTACGCATGCAGCAGGAGCTAAAACACCGCTTATGCTTACGACAAATAAGGTTCTGAGCATTGTGAATGGCGCTAACAAGATACCGGCGGAACGAGACACATTTTACAATATCCTGAAGGTGTATTCATAATAACATGAACACAACGATAAAGATCGGGAATTTCGGGTTCGTGAATAACTTCTTACCCTATTACTGGCTTGAGCAGAACGGGGCGAGGGTAATTGAAGCATCACCAAGAAATCTTGTAGAAAAGTTTGAAAAAGGGGAAGTAGATTTTGCTCCCGTGCCTTCGTTTTATTATATCAAAAACAAGGATAAATTAAGAAGCTATGAGTTCTGCATCGCATCGAGGAATAGCGTTTTGAGCGTTATTCTCGTTTCGGAAGGGAAAATGCTTGATGATGGATGTATTGCAGTAACAAATCAAACATTAACATCGGTAAATCTACTTAAAATCATCCTGCGTGAGCGAGGGCGGAAAAACAAGGTTGCGCGCGTGGATGAAAGTAAAGCAAGCGAATTACTCAAGCACTGCACTTATGCACTCGTTATTGGTGACGAAGCAATCAAGGCGAGGATGAAGTACAGAGTTGTTATGGACTTAGGGGAGGAGTGGCGTGACTTAACGGGCTATCCGATGGTTTTTGGAATTGCCGTATCGTGGAAAGAGCGAGATATGAGTGAGGTGAACAAGGCAGTTATGGAATCAACCGCGTGGGGAAAGAGGAATGTTGACGTGGTTGTGGCGGAAGCGGCGAAGAAGTTCGGGATGCCCGTGGAGTTCCTCCGCGAGTATTTCAACACGCTTACGTATCAGATGGGCGCGGAAGAGAGGCGGGGGCTTGAACTGTTCGAGGAGAAGTGCTATGAATACGGTTTACTCTGAACGTAAGGAATTTTATGTGGAAAAGAATCAGGCAGGCGCGGATTTGAGTTTTGAAGAGGCGCGGCATCTATTTGAACTGCCTTTACCTGTTATTGGCGGAATCGCAGATGAAATAAGGAGAACGAAGTGTGGAGAGCTTGTAACATTCGTTGTTGATAGAAACATAAGCTACACGAACCGATGCATATCGAGATGCAAATTCTGCGCCTTTTACGCTAAAAACGAAGAAGAAAGCTATATTTTAAGCAAGGAAGAGATATTGAGGAAGGTTAAGGAAACGGTTGACGTAGATGGGACGCAAATCCTCATTCAAGGTGGGCTGACGCCGGAAATCAGTATTGAATGGTTTGAAGATTTGTTTTCCGCTATAAAACGTAAATTCCCCGGCGTACAGCTTCACAGCCTATCGCCTCCGGAGATTGATTTCATTGCGGGGAACGAGGGGCTGAGCATACGAGAAACGCTGGAAAGGCTGAGAGAAGCGGGGCTTGATTCTCTGCCGGGCGGCGGTGCGGAGATACTGAGCGATAGCGTGCGAA
>CAZXYJ010000057.1:0-1280 GCA_964644925.1 uncultured Halobacteria archaeon
TAAAACAGTTCCTCGTCCTGCTCATAACCTCGATTCAATCGCAGTGCGAGCTCGGCATTTGTCAATTCGATACTCAAATACGATGCATGCACAAGCATTGAAACCATATCCAAACGTAAGATTGTATCCATTACCTCCTTTGCCGTTTCCCCTACTATTCGCTTCCCGGTAGGCAAATGTTCCGCATATATTTTTCTATCTCTATCTCGTTCATCCTCCGTTTCTACTTCACAAATACCGATTCTAAAGCATCCTTTTGGGTCAAGTCTCCACTTCGTATCCTCTTTTGCAACCACAAGTTTTGAATCCGAATCTGTATCTTTATCCTTATTTATATAGTGATTTTGAATTTGGACGACGGGTTTTCTTCGCTTCTCTTTCAATATCAATAGCGTGAGCCCAAGGTCCTTAGGACTGCTTTTACGTGCTTTTGCGAGTGCCATCATCTCTGACGCTATCCTCAACTCCCTTATGCTTCCCCTCGCTTTATCACTGTATTCAGGCGTAAAAAGAATGTCCGCACTCAATTCAGACGCTATCCCCGCTAAAGTTGCATTCACGCCTACCGAATCCGCATCCATCAGCTCCGTGACGTTTCCAACGCCAAAGAAAAGAGGTGTGCCGGTGTTCTTATCGTGCTGTCTGAACAGATAATAGTTGTATAATGATTCTGCAATTCCGTATCCGACAGCATTCAACACGGGGTCTGCGATTATGCGCTTTATGCCGTGTTCCTCCGCCAGTTTCACGTTTGCAACTAAACTCTCGTTTTTGTCCGATGCGTCAAAATCGGGAATTACAACTGCTGCTATGTTATTTCGCCCTATCTCGTCTCCCACTTTCGTAATGTTTCCTTTGTTCACGCTGAGCACCATATCCGCACCAGCTTCTATGCCTGCACGTATTAGTTCTGCGTCCAGGGTATCAACAGAAATAGGGACGTCGGGTGCAAAAGCCCGAGCCGCTTTTACCGCTTTTTTTACTTCTCCCTGTTTTGCTCCGATGTGAACGCCAATATCAATAATGTCCGCACCGTTCCCAATGAAGTATCTCATTTTTCGATGTATCTCCTGCTCGTTCATCTGCGTGGCATCCACGATTTCCGCACACACCTTCATCCTTGCGCCCCCACCTATCTTCACTCCTTTTATGCTGAATTTCCCTTTTATGCCACGTTCCAATTCAGATAACTGTTCCCGCGCATTTTCTCTTCGCTTCTCCGTCAGAAACACATCAGCGGGAACACGCGAAGAGAAATCCAGCTCTTCTACGAATTGTAA
>CAZXYJ010000057.1:1380-3901 GCA_964644925.1 uncultured Halobacteria archaeon
CCAGGAGCGGGTCTTCTGATTTATCCTTTATCGTTTGATACACGATAAATGTTTCAGTCCGCTCGACAGCGCCAAAAGACTGCATAGTCCTTAAAAATTCCGTCATCTCATCCTTATCGCGGAAAAGAAGCTCCAGAAAGAAGTCAAACCTGCCGAAGAGGAGTTGGATTTTCCTCACGTTTTTACTGTTGCTCAAGAACTCCTCGAGTTCCGTCCTCAGTTGCTCTTCGGGTTTTGCAATGAGCAGGACATAAGCGTTGAATGAGAACCCAAGCTTATCTGCGTCCAAACAGACCGAAAAGCCTTTTGCAACGCCATCCTCCAATAGCTTCTTCAATCGCACAAAAGCCACCTGCCGGCTTATCCCGCACCTTCTACTCAGCTCCGAGTAAGATAGCCGCCCGTTCTCAAGCAGCGCATTCAAGACACATTTGTCCTTTTTCTTCAGCTTTGTTTCACTCATTTGTAAAAATTAAATATCGAAATGTTTATAAAGTGGTTATATTTATTTCTTTTTAGTTTATAATTATGGATATGGATAAGATTATGCTCAAGGCTATGGTTATGGTTGAGGACATAAAAGGGAAAGAGGAAAGCGAAGTCGGAGGGACAAAAGATGGGGGATAAATTAAAAACACGATTAGGAGAGAAGAACTACCAGAAACTTATCGAAATAGATAACCCGGAACTTCATCAATTCATTGCTAAATACGTAGAGCTTTGTAATCCTGATAAAGTTTTCGTCTGCACCGATTCGCCAGGGGACGTCCAGTATGTCAGGCAAGAAGCGATAAGAGCAGGAGAGGAGATGGAACTCGCCATCGCGGGCCATACGGTTCATTTCGACGGCTATTACGACCAGGCAAGGGATAAGAAGAATACTAAGTTCCTTCTACCACCGGGTGCTGATTTGGGCGATAATCTAAACGCAATGGATAAGGAGAAAGGGCTCAAAGAGATTCACGACATTCTGAAAGATATTATGCGGGGGCACCAGTTGTTTGTGCGGTTCTTCTGTTTGGGGCCGCTCAAATCGCAATTCTCAATACCCGCTGTTCAGCTTACCGATTCGGGTTATGTAGCGCATTCAGAAGATTTACTGTATAGACAGGGGTATGAGGAGTTCGTAAGATTAGGGCGAGATGCACAGTGGGGCTCCGCTCCACGACTCCGCAAGCCCAGTAAGGGCGTATTCTTCAAGTTTGTACATTCAGCAGGCGAGCTGGACAATAGGAGGACTTCCGCGGATATTGGTAAAAGACGCGTGTATATTGACCTTGATGATGAAACCGTGTATAGCGTGAATACGCAGTATGGCGGCAACACTATCGGACTTAAGAAGTTAGCAATGCGTACAGCGATAAATCGAGCATCAAAGGAAGGCTGGCTAAACGAGCACATGTTTATCATGGCGGTGCATGGCCCGTCGGGCAGGAAGACGTATTTTACGGGGGCGTTTCCTTCTCTCTGCGGGAAGACCTCTACATCTATGCTGCAGGGGGCGAGCATCATCGGGGACGATATAGCATACATAAGGAATAAAGAAGGAGTACTGCGTGCAATAAATCCGGAAAAGGGAATATTTGGGATAATACAGGGCGTGAACCCCGATGATGACCGCCTGATATGGAAGGCGCTACACTCTCCCGGTGAGATTATATTTTCAAACGTGCTGGTTACGGAAGAAGAAAGCGTGTTTTGGATTGGCAAGGCGGGAGAAGAGCCGGAAAAGGGAATCCATCACTCCGGCGAATGGACACTCGGAAAAAGGGATGCAGAAGGTATTGAAATTTCTCTTTCACATCCAAATGCCCGGTTTACGCTTGACCTAAAACTCTTGGAGAACAGGGATTCCGATCTTGACAATCCTGAAGGAGTCGTAATAGGCGGGATAATATATGGCGGAAGGGATTCGGACACGAAAGTGCCGGTTGAGGAATCATTTGACTGGATACATGGCGTTATTACGATGGGTGCCGCGCTGGAATCAGAAACGACAGCCGCAACGCTGGGAAAAGAAGGAGTGCGAAAAATTAACCCGATGAGTAACTTAGATTTCCTTTCCATACCTATTGGGAAGTATATAGAGAACCACCTGAACTTTGGCAGGGGGTTAAAAAACCCACCACCCATATTTTCGGTGAACTATTTCCTAAAAGATGCGAACGGGAATTTCACGAATGATAAAACCGACAAGGCGGTCTGGCTTAAGTGGATGGAACTGCGTTCTCATCACGAAGTCGAGGTAATAAAAACGCCTACGGGGCTCATACCGGAATATGAAGACCTTAAGAGGTTGTTTAAAGAAGTGCTCGATAAAGACTATGCCGAAGAGGACTATAATGAACAATTCACGGTACGGATTACGAAAAACTTAGCTAAAATCGAGCGAGTGAAAACGTTCTACAAGACAAAAGTTCTTGATACGCCACAAATAGTGTTTGAAGTGTTAGAAGAGCAAAAACAAAGACTAATCCTTGCAATGGAGAAATACGGGGATTATATTTCGCCAAAAACATTT
>CAZXYJ010000057.1:4001-7249 GCA_964644925.1 uncultured Halobacteria archaeon
AAAAAGTGTATTGAAATGATAGAGATATGTATATATGGGAGAGGGGGGCAAGGAGGAGTTACGTTAGCGGAGTTAGTCGCACATGCAGCCATCTTGGAGGGTAAACATGCGCAATCAATGCCCTCTTTTGGTCCTGAGAGGCGAGGAGCGCCCGTCCTTGCATTCTTACGAGTGAACGAAACCGAACGAATAAAAGTCCGAGCTGAGATAATAGAGCCCGATGTGCTACTCGTGCTTGACCCGGGTCTGCTAGGGGTTGGCGATGTCGTTTCACGGCTTAAAAAGGATGGAATGACGATAGTCAACACGATGAAATCGCATGAGGAGATGAAAACAAAAATAGAGGCGAATAAAATGGCAACCGTAGATGCAATGGGCATTGCGAGGGAGGTTTTGGGTTTGCCTATTGTTAATACGACAATGATAGGAGCGCTGGTAAAAGCAACGGGAATAGTTAAGTTGAAGTCCCTGGAGGCTCCAATGGAAGAACGCTTTGGAAAAGTTGCTGCGAAGAACATCGCGGCGATGAGAAAAGCGTATGAAGAAACGGTGGTGAGCTAGTTAGCTAAACCAAAAAGATAAATTATTGACACAGATTAACGCAGATTAACACCGATGAAAAGAGAGAAAAAATCGGTGTAAATCAGTGTCTTAAATAGGAGGGGGTTATAATGAGCGGAGAAAAATTAGGCTGGAAAGACCTGGAACTCGGCTGTGTGGTTACCGAGCCCGGAAGTGCTGGTGAGTACAAGACAGGTGATTGGCGGTCTGAAAGACCAGTTCGTGAGAACGAGAAGTGCATAAAATGCGGGATATGCTATATCTACTGTCCGGAGGCGTGCATAAAGGAGGATGAAGAAGGGTATTTCGAAGCCGACTTGTATTATTGCAAGGGATGTGGAATCTGCGCGCATGAATGCCCGAAAGGCGTAATAACGATGGTTGAGGAGGTGGAGGAATAGAGGATAGAGGATAATTCAGCAAAAATCGCGATGCGCAAAATGGAGAAGCACCAGCTGAGGGAAAAAATAAAAGAAGAAAGAGAGAGAGAATGGATAGGAGAAGCATTAAGAGCGAGAAAATTCTCAGGAATCGAAACCCTTGAACAAGGTTTAAGTCTTATTGATTTTGCAATGAGGATAGCGAAAAATGCGAAGCATCGAAGAAATACTTAAAATGGTGTGTGGGTTTTTAAATGAAGAAGGAGCAGAGTATGTCGTGGTTGGAGGTTTAGCAGTTCTATTTTATGGCGTTCCACGCACGACGATGGATATAGATATAATAATCACGATGGACGTGGATAAGACAAGGCGATTCGTAGAATTTCTGAACGAGAATGACTTTTTCGCAGATGAAGAAGATATAAAAACGGCATTTGTAGAGAAGTCCCATGCCACAATAGAAGATAAAACTTCAATGGCAAGATTGGATATAAAGGGAATCTACGGCGAAAATGACAGGATAACGCTGGAAAGGAGAAGGAGAGTAAGTTTGGCAGATTTTGCGTTTTATGTCGCTTCTCCTGAGGATACAATTGCGAATAAACTGCTATTTGGAAGTGAGCAGGATGTGAAAGATGCTGAGGGCATTTATGCTCGACAGTTTGAAAACATGGACATGGCGTATTTAGAGAAGAGGTGTGAGAGATTAGGGGTTTACGAGGAGTTTTTGATGATGAAAAGAAGAGTGGAAAGAAACATAAATGCATGAAAGAGGAGAGAAAAAATACGAAAATTATTTTAACTGAAAACCTTTCTTTAAAAAAGAAAAGCTTTACCAAAGAAATGAAGAAAGAAAAAGTAGTGGGTTTGGAAGGTTCTTTTGCCGTTGCCGAGGCGGTTCGACTGGCAAACACTGACGTTATCGCCGCATACCCAATCACACCGCAGACGCACATCGTGGAACGGCTATCGGAAATGGTGGCAGAGGGCGAGCTGGATGCGGAGTTTATCTGCGTTGAGAGCGAGCATACTGCGATGAGCGCATGTGTAGGTGCGTCAGCGGCAGGCGCACGCGTGTTTACGTGCACCGCGGGTCAGGGCTTGGAATTAATGCATGAAGTGCTGTACATTCCGTCTTCGATGAGGCTGCCAGTGGTTGCAGTGATAGCAAATCGCGCTTTATCCGCGCCTCTCTCTGTGTGGTGCGACCATTCGGATATGATGGCTGTTCGGGACATAGGCTGGATACAGATGTTAGCGGAGAACAACCAGCAGGCATTTGATTTGACGCTGTGTGCGTACCGGATAGCAGAGGACAGTGAGGTTCTGTTCCCCGCGATGGTGCATATTGATGGCTTTTATCTGTCACACGTAATCGAAGACATGAGTTTGCCGGAAGACGAAGAAATAGCAGGGTTCATTCCGGAATACGAGCATCCTTTTACGTTAGACCCGGACAATCCAGTGAGCATGGGCTGTTACGGTCCACCATTCATATACCCGGAGGCAAAGAAGGCGCAGGAAGTCGCGTTTGAGAATACGATGCCGAGAATATTAGAAACGTGGAAAGCGTTTGGCGACCGTTTCGGCAGGTATTACGCACCGGTTGAGAAATACCGGATGGAAGATGCGAAAATTGCGCTATTGACGATGGGCAGTTGCAGTGAAACGGCAATGCTTGCGATAGATGAACTGCGAGCTAAAGGAGAGGATGTAGGACTTATAAGATTGCGATTGTGGCGACCTTTTCCATTCAAGGAGTTCAGAGAGGCAGTAAAGGACGTGGAGGTGCTTGTGGTGTTAGACCGCTGTGTATCGTTTGGAATGGGGGGTCCTGTATGCTCAGAGGTGAAAGCCGCGTTGTATGACCAGCAAAAGAAACCGCATGTGGTAGGGTTTATCGGCGGGCTTGGGGGTCGCGACATACTGATAGAAGGATTTGAGTATATGATACGGAGTGCGTTGGAAAAAGTAAAAGCGATAAAGCGAGGAGAGGAAATCGAAACGGAGATGATAGGGGTGAGGGAGTGAGGGGGAAGAGATGAAAAATTATTAACCACAGATTACACAGATTAACACAGATGATAAGAATCAACACGGTTAGACTAAAATAAATCTGCGTAAATCAGTGTAAATCTGTGTCTGCTCAAATGGAAGGAGGCTATGCTTTATATACAATGACAAAAAAGAAAGAAGAAAATGATTTGTTTGTGCCAAGGGAGGTAACAACCGACGAGATATTCAGTCCCGGGCATCGCGCCTGTATAGGCTGTGGCGAAGCGCTTGCGATTCGGCACGTGTGCAAAG
>CAZXYJ010000058.1:0-4067 GCA_964644925.1 uncultured Halobacteria archaeon
ATGTCTATTTTCTTCTTCTTTGATGTGACGTAACGCATCGCCATCTCGTCTATCTTTATGTTTATGTCCGTCCCGCTTCGCACTATCTTTGCCTTCACTTCGCACTCGTTATCTTTATCTATTTCTCCTCTGTCTGCTGCTTCTTCTATCCGGTGTGCGGCAAAAGCGGCAAGAGCATCTACGAACCTTATGCCCGTTGGCACGCCTTCTTCAAACACCGATTCCCATTTCTTATCCCGTGGTATGGCAGATAGCGACCCTTCGTGCACCACCACTTCGTTCAAATACGCGGGACCGCACAGAAGCGTGTTCTCTTCTGGCTCGGTCACCCATACTTCTATATCTGTTCCGAATAAAGAACCACGATATGCGAGGAACTCACAGGGCGAGGGCTCGTTCCCTTTCTCTTCACATAGCCGAACGATATTCTTTGCGATTTCGTCTCCTTCTGCCGTTCTCGGTGTCGCTTCCATGCTTATCATACCCGCTATTTCCAGGTCGCTCAATTCCCATGGTGCATTGAATTGAGGATATGCTAACGCCCGCACGTCTTTTGAATCGTGCAGTATCATCGCTAATCGCTCTACACCTAACCCAAGGTTCACTACGGGATACGGAATATCATATTGCGCCAGCGCAGTGGGGGAATAAACCCCAAAAGTAGCTACTTCTACCCAGTCTATTCGAGGATGATATGCGAAGACCTCTATTTGTGTATCGGGCATGTAATATTTCGACCGCTTCTCATCCTCCCGGAATCGTAGTTTCTCGAACCCGAATTGCGAAAGCAGTCCCGTTGTGATGCTTTTACCTTCGTCTATGCTTACGTCATCACTGCAGAACACACAGGATGCGGAATGGTAATTACGCAGTCGTATTTCACCCTCTCGCTGCTCTCTTCTGAAACATCTGTCCACCGAGAACAGTCGTATCGGCAGCGGTTTCCTATTCACGATTTCCGCGAGTGTCAAGAACCAGCCGGAAGTCATGTGACTACGCAACGTAGCCCGTGAAGAAACAGGAGCAAGGTTTTTTAATTCCGGGAAGACCGCATCAAGCGCTTTTGTTACCTTCATATCCTCCACGCCTATACTTCTCGCAACTTCATATATCAGGTCATCGCCGTCTATCTCACCTTTTTTATAGCGGTGCAGCGTATTCCTGAGCGCCTCCATTTCGGATTTCGAGAGGTCCTTATCAAAGAAGGAGTTCATTTGCTTCACCCTCACCTCTGAAATGCCAATGTCTGGACGAGGCAGTCCCGCGAGATAATAGCAGCGGTCTAACACCGCAAGCGCTTCTTTTCCAAATTGTTTCTTCACTTCTTCCTCTTCTATTATCACTGGATTCATGACTTCTTCAAACCCGAGCCGCAGATACGCTTCTCGCAGCTTCTGGATGGTTTCAAATACGGGATGGGGTTTTCCATAGCTCAACGCGTGCAAAGACCTTGGATATTTTTCATTGAGGGTTCTCTCACTCATGTATTTTAGCCCAGCCATCCATGCGGCTTCGAAATCCTTGCTCGTTTCTTCTCGTATCTGTTTGGGGTCGAATTTCATCTATTGCACACTCCTCTCTTCTGCCTACTTCCTTAATTTTCCTATTGTTTTATAAATATGCATATCATAACAAAAGATTATGCCTTTCAGTTTTGCACTCGCTTTGGAAAGCATCAAGGTGATGTTAATAGCGACGTTGCCATTTGCAGAGCTTCGGCTTTCTATACCCATTGCGTTAGCGAACGAGATAACACCCCAGCAAGCTTTTGTTCTGTCCGTGATGGGGAACATGCTACCAGTGGTGCCTTTACTTCTTTTTCTTGACCCGGTTTCGAACTGGCTGAGGAGGTACACTATCTTCGATAGATTCTTTAACTGGCTTTTCTCAAGAACAAGGAGATATAATTATAACAATAGAGTGGAGAAATACGGCTCTTTAGCGTTGATTCCCTTTGTTGCAATACCACTTCCATGGACAGGTGCGTGGACAGCGTGTGCAATTGCTTTTGTATTTGGTATTCGGCACCGATACGCATTTGCCGCTATTTTCGCAGGTGTAACAATAGCGGGGGTAATAGTTACGCTGTCGTGCATGGGTGCCTTGAAAGTGTTAGGAATTTAGTTTATTAGAGGCTTAGAGGATTAGGATTAGTTAAATGGCTAACCAACCCGCTAACCCGCTAAACCGCCAAACCTCTAACCCGCTCACTTCCTCTCCACATACCGCCCTCGTTGTTCTATCTCCGTTACCCTTCTCAACACCTGTGAGGCATCCGAAAATGTTCTTTTGTAGCCCTCTATAAATAACTCTTTCAATCGTTCATACGATTCATGCGTGCCGCAAAGGCTCTGGAAAAACACGTGCACGTCCACGCCTTTTGCCTCCATGCTCGACTCAATAAAGGATAAACCGAAATCTATAAAATAAATGACGTTATCTCGTCCCACAATGATATTAGAAGTGGTTAAATCGCTATGAATTATGCCGTTTTTGTGCAATATACCCACGAACTCGCCTATTCTTTTGCTTATATCCTCGTCAATCACCTCTCTCGCTAAATCGCCTTCTATTCTCTCCATCACGAGTTCGTAATCGTTAATATCGAAAATAATAGGCGTGGGCACGCCTTTTCTTCTCGCTTCGGAAATCAGTTTCGCTTCGCTTTTTGTCCGCTCTCTCCTTATCCGCTCGTCTATCTCTTTTACGCGGTATCGCTTCTGTATCCGCCTCTTATACACGAGGTCGCCCTTTATTTCGACTATCGCCTCAGCGCATTGTATCATCAAATCAAAGCGTGATAACCTTCTTTGCCTTGCCCAATTCTTCCAGCAGGTCTTTCAATTCCAGCTTCTGCAGTCCCTCAGGAATATCAAATCTCGGTGTCTTCCCTCCCAGCAGTTTCATCCATGCGTAGCAAGCAAATAGAGGCACGCCTGCGCTGCTCGCCATTTTTATCAGTTCGAACGGGTCTGAAGGAACACCCATCTCCGCTGCATTTTTCTTTATGTCTTCTGCATAGCCTTCCAACCCCGGGTCATACCTGAACTTCTTATCCACCAGCGCTGCCAATCCTTCCTGCATAAATACTACCGCTATATCCTCCCCAGCCTTCTTTCTATTTGTAGCAACGATAAGAGAACTCAAATAGGAGTTTATCGTCCCCTCCTTACAAAGTACTATGGTTTCCGGCATTTTTTATCACCATCTAAAATGAGTGTTTTGTCACTTTATAAAGTTGTCGATTTTGATGCGTAAAGCTCTCTCCTCCTCGCCTCCAGCATCTCCACCTCACGCCCGAGATATTCCGCTGCCGACGTCACCTTCACTTCATTTTCCGCTGCGTATTCATACACCTCTACGATTCGCTCCTTGTATTTCAGGTCGCGCATGAAATGATGCTCTACCAGGATGGTTTTTACCGCGGTCTCTTTTATTATCCTCTTCATATTCTCTATGGACAACGCCAAACTCTTCTTCGAATACCTGAAACCAAACATATACGTCATTGGTCCGTCTAATATCACGATGTCTGGATTTTCTTGAACGATGAATTCCACCTGCGCATCCATGGAAGGACCCTCAACGTCGCTTGTAAAAACCAGTTTCTCACCACCGCACGCGATGCTTACCTCCACCACATACCCCAGTCGGGGATTTGTGCCGTGATAAACAGGAGATGAGAATTTTATGCCCGTGGAGCCATGCCCGAATTCCTTCCCATCTGCGAAATCTATGGATTTCGGTATCCCCTTTAACTTATCCAGGAAATAAGAAGCTCGTTTCTCCTGGCTTTTGTTTATGAACTCCTTCGGATGTTTTAAGTAAACAATCTTGTCCTTGTATATATCGGGCTCTTCGGGGTTGTGATGGTCGTAGTGGTAATGCGTAACCACAAGGACGTCACTTCGAGCGGTATGCTCTTTTATGTCTGCCCACGTCTCGCTCATCCTTTGCTCTTCTATCGGATGTGGCGGTAACTTATATCTCTTCGGTGCTAACGAAACGCTGGGGTCTATTAACACCGCCACGTCATCGGTCTCCACGAACGTCGCCATAGACCGCAC
>CAZXYJ010000058.1:4167-7248 GCA_964644925.1 uncultured Halobacteria archaeon
CTCATTACCATCGCCCCTTCTCCATCTTTGTAATAAAGAGGAATAAAACCAATTTCAAAAAATCCCATACTTCTATACAATCTCTGGGCTATCTGATTGCTTACCCGCACCTCCAACACCACATACCCTATCTTTCTCCTCCTCAACATACTAAAAGCGGCTTTCAATAACGCCCGCCCTACTCCTCTTCCTCTGTATCGCGAATCAACCGCAAGTGCAAATATCCGCCCTTCGCCTTCTGGCGTTAATACTACCACTTCAAAAGCTATTATCTCCCCTCCTTTCTCCGCAACCAGGAAACCTTCAGACCATTCCTCGTATAAATCCAGATACATACCCGCATCGCCGTCCAGAGACGTTTGTTCCTCTATCTCTGCCACTCTCCTGATGTCGGGCATTTCAAAATCCCTTATTGTTATCATGAACCCCTTTGTCGTGCGGACGCGGACCATCATGGCGTTCCTTCTTCTTGTTCCTTTTTGACCGTATATTCAATCAGAAGTGCCGCCATCTTCTGCATCATTCCCTCGCTCAACTCAAGCAGCCCTTCGCTCCTTCCGCTCTTCCGTGCACGTTCACGCCATTTCTCTATTACCGCTTCTTCTCTTTGCCTGTCCACAACGGGCTTATCCATCTGCATTTTCGCTTTCTTCGCCTGCTTTGCATATTGCATTCTGCGGATAAGTAAATCAGCAATTGTATCATCTACTTCATCTATCCTTTTTCGTATCGCATCCAGATTCTTCTCTTCTGCCGTCATAGCATTTACTATCTGTATTTATAAAGGAAAGGAGTAAAATAACAAAAAAGTAACAAATTCAAGATGCCCATGCAAGGAAGAGATAACGAAAGCGAAGCTGAATCTGAACCCGACCCTCCAAATAGCTCCGGTAACTCGAGCTTGGGACGGATAAGCAGTATATGTATGACCACAGGTAAATACAAAGACAAAGGCAGCTTTTGGCAGAAGAAAGGGGGTAGAGGAACGTATGAGGATGAGTACGGGACGGAGTATGAGGATGCGAAAACGGCAAAAGAAAGCCGCATCTGGGGGCACAGGCACAGGCTCGTCCCTTATTGTTTCGCTCGTCCAAACGACCCCGGTTATCGGTTTTAACATCAAAAAAAAAATCCCGAATCTCAAGCATTTTTTTCACGACTTCTCCGACTTGTTCCGACAAGCTCCCTTCTCGCTCCTGTTTTGTTCTTTCACCGGTCTTCTGGCGGGCGTTGGGCTGAGTTTGATGACCGATATGCTGCAACTACTACCCGGTCTTATGATACTTATTCCGCCGGCAATTGCCATGCGTGGTAACGTTTACAGTGCCTTAGTCTCTCGATTAGGAACGTCCATGCATCTCGGTCTTTTCTCTCCTACGCTGAAAAAGGGAAATGTGTTGTACCAGAACGTCTATGCATCTTTGTTGCTAACGATGATTCTTTCCGTCATTCTTGGCTTATTGGCGAAATTAATGGCAAATGCATTTGGAATGTCGAGTATTTCTGTTTATGGATTCGTTCTCATTTCGGTAATCGGGGGTTTAATCTCGGGAATAGCTCTGCTTGGTATTGCGATCGCCGTATCCATTATCGGCTACCGCAGAAACTGGAATCTGGATAACATCTCATCGCCCATAATAACCTCTGCTGGCGACATGATAACCATACCCACCTTGTTTCTGGCTGCTGTTCTGTTGCAAAAATCGCCTGATGCATTTGTAACGATACTTTCAACGTTATTCGTTTTTGTAGCGGTTTTATGCCTCGTAAAAGGTCTGAAATCCGACGACCGCGCCATAAGACGCATTCTCATAGAAAGCATCCCGATGCTTTTCCTCTGTGCCATTCTCTGCACATTCGCAGGGATAACATTAGATATAAGGTTGAAGAGTTTAATTGCTATTCCCGCTATTTTAGTCATTATTCCTCCTTTTTTGGGCGAAAGCAATGCGTTAGGCGGTATATTAAGCGCTCGTCTTTCTTCCATGCTGCATATCGGCACAATAAATCCACAACGTGTTCCTGATAAGCTTGTAGCCTCTAATTTCGCCGTAATATACCTCCTTTCCATCTGCGTATTTCTACTTGTCGGTGTATTGTCCTACTTCGCGAGTGCTCTTATCGGCATATCCAGCCCGAGCATATTTGAAATGCTGTCTATCTCACTTTTAGGTGGTGTTCTATGCACAACTTTTCTTAATTTCGCTTCTTATTATATCGCAATTCTATCTTTTAGGTTTGGACTGGACCCGGATAACGATACTATACCGCTAATAACCAGCTTAACAGACGTGGTAGGTGTATTCTGCCTCCTGTTTGCAATGTTTTTAATTAAAACTTTTTAGAAAAAAGTTTTATCAAAAAATATAAGTTTCTTTGATTAAACTTTCTTTTTAAAAGAAAGTTTGATTATGCAACTCCCTACGAAATATAGCGCCGGATGCAAGAACATAGACGAGCTGTTAGGTGGTGGCTTTGAGTCCGGCACCGTTACCCAGTTATACGGCGAGGCGGGCAGCGGAAAAACCAACATCTGTCTCCAGGCGGCGGTGGAATGCGCAAGAAAGGGGAAAAAGGTAATTTTTATAGACAGCGAAGGCTTTTCTCCTGAGAGATTCTTACAAATAGCTAATGCTAAGCCTAAGCCCTTACAGGGCTTGCGTGGTCGTGAAACGGAGCCCCACAGTGCAAATACAAACGCAAACACAAACGAAACTTCAGAAACGGTAGAACGCATAGCGCAGAGGATTACAATCTACGAGCCACATAGTTTCGAGCAGCAAACGTCATGCATAGACGAGATTGAGGAGCTAATAAAGGAAAAGGAAGGTGAAAGAGGAGTTGCACTTATAATCCTTGATTCCGCCACTCTGTTCTACCGGTTGGAGCTGGACGAGGAAAGGAGCATCTATCTGAGAAGAGTATTGGCGAACCAAATAATGCATCTTTTGGAACTCGCTCGCAGATATGACCTTGCAGTTATAATAACGAATCAGGTGTATATGGACATTGAGGATGGGAATTTACGCCCTTCGGGTGGATATGCGCTCGAGCATCTTTCTAAGGTAATCGTGCAGCTTG
>CAZXYJ010000059.1:0-1307 GCA_964644925.1 uncultured Halobacteria archaeon
AGCATGACACGCATAAGTTCGGCTTTCGCAGTCGCAGGAACGCACAGTGGAGTGGGAAAGACCACACTCGCTATCGGGCTTGTTTCCGCGTTTCGCCGCCGTGGATACGATGTCCAGCCATTCAAAGCGGGTCCCGACTTCATAGACACGAGCCTGCACACGCTTGCCGCGGGAAAACCATCGAGAAATCTTGATACGTTCATGATGTCCCGTTCCGCGGTTATCCAGTCATTCAGGAAGAACACATCGAAAGTGAACATAATTGAGGGCGTTATGGGCCTCTTTGATGGCGCTTCCGCAGCCGCCGGGGGACAGGGGAGCACCTCGCACCTCGCAAAACTATTGAACATCCCGGTAGTCCTCGTTGTTGATGCGTCCGGGCTTGCGGGCAGTGTTAGCGCATTAGTCCACGGGTACATGACCTTTGACCCGTCGCTAAAGTTCGCAGGCGTTATCTTGAACCGAGTTGGAAGTGAACGGCACCGGGAGCTACTTGAAGAGGCATTACGGGAAGTCACGACCGTTTTTGGGGCTATTCCAAGGGACGAAGCAGTGAAAATCCCGGAAAGACACTTAGGGCTTTTTATGGCTCATGAGGTTGACCACACGGTATTGAACGGGTATTCAAAACTCGTAGAGGAAAATATAGATATGGATAGCTTGCTTGAAGCGACAGAGGTTGAGATCCCAGAGCCGGAGCCAGAGTCACAGTTAAGGGCTGTTGACGGCGTCAGAATAGGAGTAGCGACGGACGAAGCGTTCTGTTTCTACTACCCGGAGAACTTAGACGTATTGCGCGATTTCGGTGCGGAAGTTGTCCCCTTCTCTCCGCTTCGGGACGCTTTACCTGACGTTGATGCTTTCTACATTGGTGGCGGCTATCCTGAACTATACGCAGAGCAGCTGGAAGAGAACGGTTCTTTACGTGAGGCGCTTGTTGATGCGATTCGGCATGGGTCGCCGCTCTACGCGGAATGCGGTGGCTTGCTTTACTGCCTTGAGCAACTTGAAGACAAGGAGATGCTTGGCTTATTCAAAGGTTCTGCAAAGCTCACAAACCGGCTCCATGCCGTGGGCTATGTCGAAGCGGTTGCCGTAGCGGACAACCTTCTTTTTCAGAAAGGTGCGAGATTTCGCGGGCATGAGTTCCATTATTCCACGGTGAACGGCGTTACGGCGGAATTCGCATACGAACTTCTAAAAGGTGTCGGAATAGAGAACAAAAGGGATGGAATCTTCAGAGAAAACGTTCTCGCTTCATACACGCATCTTCACGCATTGGGAAACGAGAAGGCGTTCCTCAGGTT
>CAZXYJ010000059.1:1407-3186 GCA_964644925.1 uncultured Halobacteria archaeon
GCGAGGGAAGCCCATAGGCAATATGACGGCAAGGGAATACCACGACTACAAGCCCACAGCATTGAACCTCATACAGGACTGTTTTGAGAAACTGAACCGTGAAAACGACGTGGTGGTGATAGAAGGCGCAGGCAGTCCCGCTGAGGTGAACCTTCGCGAGAACGATGTCGTGAATATGAGTATCGCAAAACTTTTAGACGCGCCCGTTGTGCTCGTTGGCGACATAGACAAGGGAGGCGTCTTTGCGTGGGTCGTGGGAACGCTGGAGTTGCTTGAAGAAGAAGAGCGGGAGTTGGTGAAGGCTATTCTGATAAACAAGTTCCGCGGGGACATAGACATACTCAAACCAGGGCTGGAGTTCCTTGAGAAACGAGTCAATAAACCTGTGATTGGCGTTATTCCTTATTTCCAGGACATAAGGATACAGGAAGAGGACTCTGTATCCTTGTCAGTGGCGAAAGGGAAAACGACTGTAACGAGCGAGGAAAAAGCGATAACGATAGAAGTCGTTCAGTTGCCGCACATAGCTAATTTCACGGATTTTGACGCTTTAGAAGCTGAGGATGACGTCTCACTGCGTTACGTAGGCGGTGGAGAAAAATTAAGCGAGCCTGATGTGATAATCATACCAGGGTCAAAGAACACGATAGGCGACCTGTCGTACCTCGAAAATAGCGGATACGCATCGCAGATAGTTGATAAGGCAAGGGGTGGGAAGTGCGTTGTTTTTGGAATCTGTGGGGGCTATCAAATGCTCTGTAGATCCATAACGGACCCCGAAGGCGTGGAATCGAAACTCGGAGAGACCGAGGGACTCGGGCTGCTGCCTGCCACGACGGTATTTGAAAGTCATGCACGAAAAATGACGAATCAAGTGCGGGCGATGGCTGACTTGCCGTTCTACACTGGAGAAATAGCGGGATATGAAATACGCATGGGAAGGACTTATTTCTCCGATGGCGAGATAAAGAATGCGTTCAGGATATTCGAGCGTTCAGGAGAAAAGGTTATAGACGATGGTGGTGGTGGCGGTGCTGTTTATGGCAACGTTATCGGGACTTATATACACGGGATATTCGATAATGATGCTTTCAGACAAGCTTTTCTGGACCACGTGAGAGCGAGAAAGGGACTGCCTCCGTTGCGTGCAGACGAAACCAAAACCAAAAGCGAAGACAAAAATAAGCGCGGGATTGATTGGGATGCGGAATACAATAAGTTAGCAGACGTCGTGCGGAGCAATGTTGATATGGATAAGCTATACGATATAATTTTTTTTAGCAGCAGCGAGAGGTGTAGGTGAAATGAGTGGCATGGAACAGAATTTGGAAGTGAAGTGGCAATATAAATCAACTGGAATACCTGACAACCTGTTCTCGAGGTCAAAAGCAGGCTTGACACGAGAAGAAATCCGCTCGATTATCGCATCAAAAGCGAGGATAAAAGGAAACGAAAGGATCTTAGACGTGGGTACCGGTTCAGGGAGCGTGTCCATCGAATTCGCGCGGTTAGGTTGCGACGTTACGGCAGTAGAAAAGGACAAAGATAATTTTGAGGTTGCGAGAAAGAACACGGAAAGATTTGGGTTGAAAGATAAAATCAAACTCATTTTTGGCGCGATGGAAAAAGTTGATTTGAACGACCGTTTTTTTGATGTCATCTTCTTTGGAGGCACGGATAATCTGGAAAAATCGTTTGACAATGTGTTCAAGCACTTGAAAACGGGAGGCAGGGTTATTATTGCAGCAGTCCGACTTGAGACCGTGGTGGAAGCCATAG
>CAZXYJ010000059.1:3286-7162 GCA_964644925.1 uncultured Halobacteria archaeon
GGAGGCAGGGTTATTATTGCAGCAGTCCGACTTGAGACCGTGGTGGAAGCCATAGGAGTATTGAAGAACAGAGGTATCAATCCAGAGGTTCTGAATATCTGCTTGAACAAGGGCAAGGATTTAGGAGGCAAAACCGCCCTTGCACCTTCTTATCCGGTATTCCTGATATATGGAGACAAGAAAACAAAAAATAAATTATAGACACTGATTAACGCAGATTAACACAGACAGACAGATGATAAAAATCGACAATGTCAAACTCAAATAAGTCCGTGTCCGTGTAAATCCGTGTAAATCTGCGTCTTAAATAGATGAAAGTTATACGTTATGTACAACAAGAGATGAAGCTCAGCAAGCTGTATGGAATAGGCGTGGGGCCGGGCGACCCGGAACTGCTCACATTGAAAGCGTATAAACTACTCAAAGAAGTGGATATGATAGTTACTCCGCGGTCGAGCAAGGATAAAAGGAGTCTTGCTTTGCTCACGATTGAAGGGATTATAAACGAGAGAAAGAACAAGCCAATTGTTGTTGAACCCGTATTCCCAATGACGAAAGACCAGGCGAAATTGGACTTCTATTGGGAAAAGGCGCGGGAAGAGGTGCTGAAAAATACGAAGGGGTGTGAAACAGTCGCATTCATCACGCTGGGTGACCCCAGCCTGTATTCCACGTTCTACCGATTCCTGGAGATTTTCAAAGACGTCGTGGATGAGGTAGAAGTAGTACCGGGGGTAACATCCTTCTCAGCTTGCTCTTCTATTGCTAAAGCCCCTATTGCAGAAGGGAATGAAATCGTTTCCATTGTCCCCGACTTAAAAGGGAACGAAAATGCGGTGCAGATAATTCAAAACTCCGATTCCTTGATATTTCTCAAGCCGAAAAATATGGACGAGATAAAAACGATGCTGGGAGATAAAAAAGCCATCCTGGGCGTCAAAGTTGGGTTTGAAGACCAAGAAATGTTCACCGGCAAACTTTCTGAAATAAAAGAAAAGACCCATTACCTCGCAACGCTCATCGTAAAGAAGGAGGTTGATACAAAACCACAAGATTAACACAGAAGAGAGAAAAATAAAAAATATGAATTATTAAACTTTGGTAAGAATAACTTGGAGGTGAAAAGAAGAATCTCGTGAGAATCTGTGTAATCTGGTGGTTATGAAACCGAAGACGAAAGTAGTTTTTGTTGGCGCAGGACCGGGCGACCCCGAATTGCTCACGCTAAGGGGGAAGCGAGAGATAGAAAGTGCGGACGTGATAATATACGCGGGTTCGCTCGTCCACAGAGACATTTTAAAATATGCGAGGAGCGATGCGATACAGATAGATAGCTATGGTAAGAGCAGGGAAGATTTATTCGCACTGTACAAGAAATTTGCAGTCGAGGGAAAGAGAGTAGTGCGGCTTCATACCGGCGACTTGAGTTTCTATTCTGCTATTCTGGAACAGATGGAATACCTCGAGTCAATTGATATAGATTTTGAACTTGTTCCCGGAGTTACGGCGTTCTCTGCCGCATCAGCATCGTTAAAACGCGAACTCACTTCGCCCGGCATATCGCAAACGCTGATAATCACAAAACCGTTTGGGAAGACCGGCAAGCCCGCAGAGGAAAGTATAGCGGAACTTTCAAAGCACGGTGCGACAATGGTCATCTTTCTCGGTGTGCATCTCATTGACGATGTCGTTTCAGAGCTAAGGGTCGGCTATCCCCCTGAGACACACGTAGCAGTGGTTCATAAAGCGTCATGGGTAGAAGAGCGGATAATAAGGGGCACTTTAGATGATATTGCCGTGAAGGTGAAGAAAGAGGATATACAGAGCCAATCGGTGATAATAGTGGGGGACGTGCTTGAAAAATCGGGCGTTTCAATATTGTATGGAGGTGAAAAAACCACAAGATTACAAAACATATAGAATTCTTAAGATTCTTAAAAGAGAAGTTAATTAAAATCCTCATTAAACTATCCTATCTTCTTCATCTGGAGTAATGACTTTGTCGCTCAGCTCTGGAATTATTTCATCGTTTCTCCTCTCTATCTCCACGATAATACTCGTATCCAGAGATATTTTCATGGGATTATACCTAACCTTTTGAATCTCTCTCTTGAATTAGTTCTAAGCGTTTTCAACGTAAAACCAAATTTTTCGGGCAAAAAGTCATTGTATTCCCTTAAAGAGGTTTCAATTTTCCTGATTGTCTTTTTTTTATCTTCTATGCTAATATCTACTTCTTCTCCTTCTTTTAACTCCAATTCCACCTTCTCCAGCGGCTTAAACACACCCTTTTCATACACAACCTCGATTGTCTTTTGCATTTCTCAACCACTCCTTTGCTATATTATCTGTTATAAGATATAAAAGGCTTTTTCATTAAAACTTTACAATCGGCGATTCTCTAACAGCCATTTCCACAAAGGCAAAAACTCGACCGTATGGCACAGAGACCACAGAGTTTTAAGACGGTTTTTATCCTTGCTTGGGTTTTTCTGATGCCTCTGCGTGCTCCGCGTACTGCAGTAAATCCTTGGAAAACATCTAAAAATCAACAATGTTAAACTCAAATAAGTCCGTGCCGTGTAAATCCGTGTAAATCCGTATCTTAAATAGAAAAAAGCTATAGTTTAGATACAATCAAAAAAAAAATGAGGTTATAGGAAAGAGTCGAACAAAAGACCATGATTGCTATCTTCTCACTTGCTCAGGAATCCGTTGCAATTGCCGAAAAGGTGAAACGTGTGCTGTTAGCCGAAGGATTCGATGCAGAGCTGATATGCTCCGAACTGATTTCTTGCGAAGGAGCGAAGAAAGTAAAAAGCGTTTACCGTGCCATAAAGGAAAGTTTCAAGCAGAAGAAGAATATTGTTGCCGTTCTCCCTATGGGTGTGGTGGTGAGGGCAATAGAACCGAAGAAGAAGACCGAAGACCCCTGGGTGGTGTGCATAGACGAGAACGGGAAATGGGTTATACCTGTGCTGAACGGGCATAGAGGAGCGAATAAATTTGCAGAACTCATTGCCGCAGGGATATCGGCACAAGCGGTAATAACAACGTTTAAAATGATGAACGAACGAGAATGATTTAGAGCATAAAATGACAAAAAAGGATAATGATAGAGGGGTGTATATAGGAATTGGTTTTCATCTCGGCGTTGAAGCAGTAGAGATAGAGAGCGCGATTTGCAGGTTCTTAGAAGAATTGGGAATAGAACTGAAAGAAGTTAAAGGTTTATGCACAGTGGACTTCAGAAAAACAGAGCAGTTAGAAAAGGTTTCCTCGCTGCTCAAGAAGCCTCTGTTTTCCTTTTCACCCGACGAAATAAATAGTGTGGTGGGCGTGCAGTCGAAAAGTGCAGCAATGGATGCGTTTAACATAAAGGGCGTCGCAGAACCCTGTGCTATTCTATGTGCGAAGAGGAATAATGGCGGATACAAAACGGTGAAGAGGAAATCATTTGATAGAAAAATAACGCTGGCGGTGGTGTCCTAAAAGTTTTTTGCTCTGCAAAAAACTTTACTAAAGATAGGGTGTTTGTTTAGCTAACCACAAGATTACACAGATTTACACGAGAAAATGAGAAGATGGAAGAAGTTAGAGAACAGAAGTCTATTTTCTATGTCTTCTGATTTCTGGTCTTGTGATAACCTTGTGGAATCTCGTGGTTTTTTAACATAGCTATACAAATACAAAATATGTTATCGGTAGTGGGTATCGGACCGGGTTCTTTGGATTTGCTTACTGAACGAGCGAGAGCACGGATTTCAGGCGCGGACGTCATTATGGGCAATGTACGGTACATCGAGCTGATAAAGGACGTTATTCCTGCGAGTGCCGAGGTGGTGATAGGCAGGATGGGAACCGAGGTAGAACGTG
>CAZXYJ010000060.1:0-7068 GCA_964644925.1 uncultured Halobacteria archaeon
GCAGTAGAAGTATGGGTTATATAAAGTTTATTAAATGTGACATTGTCAAATTAGAAATGAACTATCTGTCAGGAGGGAAATTCGATTAAATATATCTAAAGATGAATTCGAAATATTTGATAATTGCGGTGGTATTGAGTATAATTTTCTTAAAACAACGGTATTCAGATTTGGTGCAGACATTATCGAAAGGGATAAACCAACACTGGGAATATATGGAATAGGACTGAAGAGGGCAATTTTAAAAATAGGAAAAACCATATTGATGGAAACCGATGATGGAAATAAATATTGTAGGATCCATTTGGACGTAGATGAATGGTCCGAAACTGAAGAATGGGGGATACCATTTGTATATGGAGATTCTAGATTATCCTCTGATGAAAAACCTTATACGAAGATTGTAATAAATAACCTATATGAAAGTATAAAAAACAAATTCGATTTAGACTCTTTCGTTAATGATATAAAAGACTCAATCCATATCACCTATACATTTTTTATAGAAAATAACATTGATTTTTATGTAAATGATGATGTTAAAATCGAACAATATCCAGTAAAAATCCGATCTGTGGATAAATATGCCCCAACAAGATTTAAAGACTCTTTTGAGGGGGTTAATTTTGAAATAATCTGTTTCATTGATCCAAGTGAAGGAAGGAGTGCAAGAGAATTGGGAAAAAGAGGCTGGAATGTATTTTGTAACAAGCGTTTGATATTGGCTGAAGATACCACAACGACAACTGGCTGGTCTGGATCCAAAGAAGAGCTACCAAAGTATCACCCCATATATAATGATTTTCGAGGCATAGTATTCATCCAATCGGAAGATCCTTCAAAACTTCCACTTAACACTTCAAAGACCGGTTTAGATATTGAAACATCGATCTACGATTATATCCGAAATAAGATGATTAGAACCGCTAGACCTCTTATTGACTTTCTCTCTGATAAATATAACGAGGATAAAACTACACTTGATGAGATAGATAATAAAATTCAAAAGAAAGAAACTAAAACAGGAGAAGAGGTAAAAGGTAAATATCTTCGTTTGGATGAAGTTGCAGTTGGATCGGTGTTTAAAGCGCCTGAGAAACCTAAGCCAAAAATAAGAATGTCACTCATAAAATATAAAAAACCAGAAAAATTGATAAAAAAAGTGAAGAAGTATCTTGATGTGAGAACCAATGAGGAAGTTGGCGAGGAAACGTTTGATTATTTTGTTGATTTAGAAGGAATAGAAGATGAGTGAAGAAATAGAAAGACGAAGTTTTGAATTTGTTAATTACATGCTTAGACCAAAAAAACAAATTGAAAGAAAAGTTATAATTGATATTCTCCAAGAATTAAGCAAGGAAATAGATATACGTGACTATATATACGTTGGATTTGGATCGATTTATTATTACGATTTTATACTATTTCATAAATTCTTAAAAATGAATAATTTTTTATCCATCGATGATAAATCTACAAGAAGAAGATTCGAGTTTAATAGGCCGTATGATTTCATATCATTTGAAAATAAACTATCGACTGATTTTTTAAGTGAATTTGATTGGACTCAGCATCAAAATGCTCTCTTATGGTTGGATTATGACAGTAAATTGGAAGATACTGTGCTATCCGATCTTAAAATAATAGCAAAAAATTGTAATGATAAAGATATTCTAATAGTCACTTTTAATTCCTCATGTGCAAGAGATAAAAAGCGCCGAAAGGTAGATAGGGATAAGTTTTATAGCTATTTCGGTACTTATGTTTCTAAAAAATATAGAGAGATAAAATATTTCACACCTAAATATTTACCAATGCTATTACAGAATGTAATCGTGAACTATTTATCAACAATGTGCGAATATCGTAAGATTAAATTTTATAAATTGTTTTCTTTTAGCTATCGCGATACATCACCGATGTTTACTATAGGCGGTATTTTTGATTCTGCTGATGAATTCTGCAATAAAGAATGGGATAATGACTTTATCTGTACTACTGAAGACATTAAAGAGATTAACGTCCCAATCCTTACATACTATGAAAAATTTTACATTGATTCACATATAAAAGAGCTAAAACAAAAAATCAGTGATATAGAGAATGAATTAGATAAAGAAAGCTTTGATTTGTCTGAAAAAGAACAAAAAATGACCGAAATGATAAATGAGTATCTTCCTTTTGAATTGCCTTCGTTTTACGATTTAAAGAATTATCAGGATTATTACAAATATTATCCTCAATATTATGAGGGAATTATATGAATACATATGATTACATTATTGGAGATTCTCGAAATATTGAAGGTATATTTAGAAAGAAAAAAATAGAAAAACCCGACCTAATTATTACTTCACCTCCGTATTTTGATGTGAAAAATTATGAAAATAATAAAGGGCAAATTGGGTTTGGACAGGTTTACGATGCATATCTGAACGATATAATAAATATTTTTCAAAAAAGCTATGATTTATCATCATCACATGCGACTTTTTGGATGATTATGGATACCATAAGAAAAGATGGTGTAACAATACCCCTCCCTTTTGATATAAATCGAGAACTTAGTAATCAATTTTCATCGACCTGGAGATTGAAGGATGTGATTATCTGGAACAAAACTAAAAATATTCCCTGGAATGCAAAAGGAAGATTCAAGAACCATTTTGAATACATCTTTTTTTATATTAAAGATGAAAGATACAAGTTCAATATAGATCGAATTCGTGATATTTCAGATTTGAAAAAATGGTGGTTGACGTATCCAGAACGATACAATCCCAAAGGAAAAGCACCATCAAATCTCTGGGAATTTATTACACCAATTCGTGGTTGGGGTAATGGGTATCTTAATCACTTCTGCCCTTTTCCTTTTCCTCTTGTTGAAAGAATAATTTCTATTTCTACGGACGAAAATGATTTAGTTTTCGATCCTTTTGCGGGCTCAGGTTCAGCTATAGCGATGGCGTATGTCATGAATAGAAATTCTGTTGGTATTGACATTAACGAAAAATATAAGCAACAATTCGAAAAGGAAGTTCTAATTGGTGCTCAGAAATATTGGGAAATAAGGAACAAAGAACTTAAGTTAATTAAGGAAAAAATTGGAGAATTCAAATCAACTAATGAAAAATTAAGGAAAAATAAATTGGGTTCGACTGCTGTTCAATGGGTAAAATCAAGTTTCATTAATGGTAGTAATTTCATTTTTCTAATAATTGAAAAGGATAAAAATCAAAACGAAATTGATTGCATTATTGTAGCGGATGGAAAAAATATTGATATTTCATCTCTTAATAAAAAAAAGGAAATAAATGATTTGATGAAAATGTTTAGGATTAAGATTCATTGGAAAATAATCAAACAACAGGATTTGTTAAGATTATTATCTAACATCAATTTTTATAAATATAATTTCAGAGAATTCCACCAATATGTTTCCGCAATGACTATAGAAGAGATAATACTTGAGCCCGATAAAAAGGAATACTTTTTTTCAAATATAAATCTTAATATTTCAAAAACAAACGATATATTTAGAAATTAATATGAAGAATATAAAGGGAATACCAAGTGATTGGGAAAGTGGTAAAAGTGATTTCAGAGCTTAAAGAGAAGCTTTAAACGCTTCAACTCTTGATAAAAAGCGATGAAGCGGAAAACCGAAGTGACTACAAGTGTGCCGAGCAAAGTTCATACAGAATATCTATCCAGTTGGTGAAAATCCAACCTGAGGGAAGGTTATCCACCACCTCAGAACTGAACCTATTAATTCGCTACACTTCCTAAAAGTAGAAAGGTTTTGGCCTTCGCAAAAGACAACGATAAATGATTTTGAGCAAATCCAAATATTAAATTAACGCCTTCTTTTTATCTAAGCTATCACCTTTGATTTAACGATTTATCTTTTCCTACTTTTTATCCGAAAAAAACGATGGAGGGGGAAAGCGAAGCGAAATTTTGCGATTATTACCTGCCGATAACCCGTAATAATTCACCTGTTTCTGTATCAAATAGCTTACCGGGACGTTTCTCAGAAAAATACCTGGCCAGGTACTCTTCCGCAGCTTCTAAACGGTCAAAAGACCACCTGAACCGACGCCTGCCCTGTTTGGCTGATTTGACATTGGGCTTTTTTCTCTTCCTTATTCCTCCTCATCCACCACCTTATATTCAGCATCCTCTGCACCCGGCTCCCCTTCCTTTGGACCTTCTTGTTGCTGATACTGTGCTCCGGCTTGTTGATATGCACGCGTTGAAATCTCGTGGAATGCACGTGTCAATTCTTCCATCTCAGCCCGTATCTTGTGAACGTCTTCGCTCTTTATCGTCTCCTTCAGTCGTTCTGTAATCGCATTAATCCTCGTCCGTTCGTCACTCGTGACCTTATCAACAAAACCATGAGCTTCAACTTCGGCGTAATCATCGAACCAGACGAAGAGACGGGATATATCGTGCCCTGCCATTAAGGGATGCTAACCGCAAGAATAACCCGAACATGAAAAAAGAAGTTAAGAATTGGTTGGAACAAGCAGAACACGACATAGAAGTTGCAGAATACAATCTCAAATTAAAGGAAATATGCAGGATGCTTTTTATTCCGAAGACTTTTAAATTTAAATATATGAAAGTCAATTTTGAATTCAAGGAGAATACAAATAAGATCGGAGAGGTATGAAAAATGAAGGCAACACTGGAATTACCTGAAGAGATAACAAGCGTCTGTAAAGTTAGAAGAGACGAGCTTGGGTCTTTTTTTAGGAAAATAATAGCAATAGAACTCTATCGCGAGGGATTGGTATCCCTTGGAAAAGCGGCGGATATCGCAGGATTGGACAGAATCGCCATGATGGATTTATTGAGGGAGCGGAAGGTTCCCATTCAGTATGGAACAGACGATCTGGAAAAAGATATTAAGACATTAGAAATGGTTTTAGAATGATCACGGTTGTAAGTAATACTGGACCTTTGATTGCTTTAGCAAGAATTAATAAGTTGGATTTAATTCAACGATATTTTGACGAGATTCGCATACCAAGGGAGGTCTACGAAGAGATTTGTATTAGGGGCAAAGAAAGACCGGGTTCAAAAGAGATAAAAGATGCAAAATGGATAAGAACAATTGAGGTAAAGGATAAATTTGCAGTTGAACTTCTTTTGAAAGGATTGAATAAAGGAGAAGCAGAGACTATTGTCTTAGCTAAAGAATTGAATGCAAGTCTTGTTCTGATAGATGAGAGAATTCCAAGGGAGACGCTTGAGTTATTGGGATTTAGCATTACAGGGACAGTTGGCATCTTGATACGGGCTGCAAATGATGGATTAATTGGAATGAAAGAATCTTTAGATGGACTTAGAAAGAAGGGATTTTGGATGTCAGATGAGCTTTACAGCCGAGCTTTAAGGATGGGTGGGAAGAGGTAGCAGAATTCACTCACTATGCGAAGGAGGTCCTGTAATGGGCGGAGAAACAGATTCAGTCGCAGTAATAGAGCGGGTAATCGAATATTGCAGAAGAGTTGCCCGCGAGTTTAGATTGAAGCGAGTGGTATTGTTTTGTTCGAGGAGCAGAGGTGACTTTTATCCGCACAGTGATATTGACCTTCTTCTGGTATCTGATGACTTCCCGGATGATTGGTTCAAGAGACAGGCGAAATTGTACTTTTTGAAGTCGAAACAGATTGAACCTATTGGCTACACCACGACTGAAATACGCGGGATGATTTTTAGAGGAAGGCAATAAGTTTATAGAGAATGTTTTCCGTGAGGGAAAAGACATTGAACTCGATAAATTTCGGGTAAGAAGCATGAAGAACCTTGAAGAGGGGAAAAGGGAGAGGGGATGATTAAAATTTTTGTATTTGTGTATAAAGTATAATATTTCTTTGGTAAAGTTAACTTTCTTTTTAAAAGAAAGTTTTTTTTTACACCAAACTCATTTTTGCCAGTAGCTCCTCTACTTCATCTATAAATTCTTCTATGCTCAGGCTCTTTTTACCATTTTCCGACATGTCATGCTTACTTGGATTCTCGTAAGGGTGAAGATGCCAATTCCTACCATAGCAATCTCTCCCATATATCCTTTCGTCGTCCAAAATCAAAGTATAATTTGTTGTGCCATATCGCTGATTGAAGTAAAGATCAACATAGAGATTCTCCCTTATATTCAATCTGACCTTTACCGTATTTTTAGCCAAAACCAAAGTCCTGTAACCCATGATCCATTTTCTCGATGCCTCTGCTTTCGCCTGATTATGGAACTCAATTAGGTTCAAAGAATGTTCCTCACCTTATCTATCATCTCCTCCATCGTTTCGATTCCGTCTCTTGCTATTTCCCAGTTCTGATAGTCCTTTTCCACTTCCCATGAATATCCCAACTTCTCTATCATTTTCTTTTCTCGAAATTCCTCGAAACTCATGCCATATTTCTTCCCGAGGTTTCTATCCAGCAACTCATATTCAATTAATTTCCTTCTCGTTTCGTTGTATAGCAATTTTGCCATCCCTCTTTCAATATTTTCTTCTGAGATGACCTTCCGTGTTATATTAACCACCTCTTCGGATATTGACATCATGATTTATCACCTCTTACAAATACCTTATAAACTTACTTGTTTAAATTTATTTTCTTTCGATATTGAATAAATCAGTGGAATCTGTGTAAATATGCTTTTTATTCCGAAGACTTTTAGCAATCGTTCACCGCAAAGCCCGCAGAGAACACAGAGAGTCATCGTAGGTGTGAGGTTTCAGGTTTGAGGAGTTTTGCTTACTCACACCTGACAACTCACACCTCATACCTTCACGTCATCTCAGCGCTCTCCGTAATCTCGGCGGTAAACAAATGCACTTTTTTTATTCCTCCTCATCCATCACCTTATATTCCGCATCCACTGGCCCCTGCCCTTTTTCCCCTTCCTTTGCCTTTGCCTTTGGACCTTCTCTTTGCTGATACTGTGCTCCTGCTTGTTGATATGCACGCGTTGAAATCTCGTGGAACGCACGTGTCAGTTCTTCCATCTCAGCCCGTATCTTGTGGACATCTTCGCTCTTTATCGTCTCCTTC
>CAZXYJ010000061.1:0-7056 GCA_964644925.1 uncultured Halobacteria archaeon
AGATTGGTAGGGGTGTTGAAGGATGCGTTTGAAATGTATAAAGCTCACACGCTTGAGCTGACAAATGTAGTAGTTGAAATTTTGGATAAAGAAGAGGATAAAAAAGAGGTGGAAGAGATGAGAAAAGGCATCGAAGCATGCATGTTGCCTTCACAGATGCGAAAGCTGCGGGAACATGGCGATGCGCTCATAAGAAAATCCATGTCCACTTTGGAGGTACTGTATAATAAGATATTCGAGATTGAGGGAGAAATAGCGAAAGAAAATCCGACAACGGAAGTCTATCCAGTAGAATATTGGACAAAAGATAAGATGGGCGAGATTGAGGAACTTAAGTCAATCTCAAAAGCGGACATCCGGGGATTTATTCATAGATACGGGCTTTTAGCTTCTGATGCACATTCGAGGTTGGTGTATGATTCCGAGAGGTTAAAGTATATAAAGCAAAAGAATATAACTAAAAAGTAATATTGATATATTAAAAGGAAAGAGGTATCAGATATATGGAACCCCAGAGTATAGGAATACTGATTGTCGCCATATTGCTAATCATAGAGGTAGTGGTGATGTTGACAAAGTTAAAAGTGGACAAGATGCTTCTTCTTATGCCCGTCATCGGCGTAATATTCGCCGTTATCTCCTTTGCGTTGAATGAAACTCGGGATAAGATTCTTTCTTCTTTAGAGCCCCCTGTTCAAAATATCGTGATATACGTTACAGTGGCAGTGGGGGTTATATTTGGATTATTTAGTGTCGTGGTGTGGTTTAAGGGAGAGAAAGAAGCAAGAAGACTTAGTTCAGCAGCAAAAAGCATAGATAGCGCGGTTTCCGGGATTGAAAGCGATATAAGAGGGAGCGGGATGGAAATAGAGCATTTCGATGACGAGATGAGCGGTATTAAAAAGAAGGTAGAAGATTACGAATCGAAAGAGAAGGGGGTATGATACGGAATAGATGGAAAAGGGAGAAGATACGGTAAACAGGATTGTAATTGGAATTGGTGGGCAGGGAGGCATCATCGTAAATAATATATTGCGAATGCTGAAGTTCAAAGCAGGGAAAGCGCCGAAGAATGAGGAGTTTTTGATTATAGATACTGATCAGGCATCTGCGAACGCATGCAGCGAAGTAGAAGAGCGGAAGAAAATAATACTAAGCAGACCGGATACGATTTTGATGAAGAACACCAATAGATGGCTCCCTGACCCTTATCTTTCGGCTGCCGGTGCGGGATGTGGACAGCATCGGATATATGGTAGGGCGATGTATAACGTGCATCGAGAGAGGATATTCAGTGCGATAGGTTCTGCGGCATCGGAATTGAGGAACAGAACAGGTGGTAAGGACTTCTTTATTCTGATGGTGTGCGCATTCGGCGGGGGAACGGGGTCGAGTATGCTACTCGACATTGCAATAGACATACGCGATTGGATATCAAAACAGTTTGGGTCCGAACCGGTGATGTTTGGAATTGGTATTCTTCCATCGAGCAAGGAATCCGTGCTTCCGACGGGTAATGCCCTCGGTGCGATGAAAGAACTTCATTTTCTTATGTCCCATACCGAGGACGTCATAATAGATGACAAGAATTATTCTAATCCATTCAAATTATTCTTCCTTTTGGGTAGAGACCTTCAAGGGCAGAACAGGGATGAAGAACTGGAACGGGCGATACCAAGGTTCCTTCTCGACCTCGGATTCCTGCCTGGTGGAACGGTGGAAACGAAAGGCAAGTGGCTCGACCTCAATGACCTCCAGAACAGAGCAAGGGGTTACGAAAACAGGTTTGATTCCCTTGGTTACTACGAGTGCGTATTCCCTACTGAGAAATTGTTTTTGTATTATGACATTGAGGATGAGATACCTGTGGTAAGACAGAGATTAGTAGAGATAGAGGCGAAAATATCAGATATAAGGGGGAAAATAGACTCACAAAGGGGCGAATTGGAAAGGTTCGAGGGCAGGATAAAGGACGTTCAGCGGGAGATAGATAGTTACGAATCGGCAGCGGGAATGTTTTCTCACGTGAATGCAGCGGCAACTACGGATGCAAAGGCGAAACTGGATAGAGCGAGGAAGAAATTAGGGGGCTTGAAGGAGGAGGTGTTCGACCTTGAGATAAGGGCAAGCGACGCAGAGGAGGAGAAGAGACTGGCAGAGCGGAATTTGGAACGCCTTGAGGCGCTAAAGAACAAGCTTTTCCGGGAGGTAACTTCGCCGCTGAACACGAGGAGCTATCATCAGATAGAGTTATCAGAAGAGGAGACAAGGAGCTTAAAGCGGAGCAGAGAAGACCTGAAAAATCTCTCCTTCTTCGAGATTATGAAAAAGCTCGACCGCGAAGAAGAGTACTTCAGGTGGACGCATTCGCCGATCAATGAGGGCGACATTATATTCAATCCGATGGTAAACTACCGGCATTCGATAGGGAATGCCATGTCATCAAAATATATAGACATCCTTCATGATTACGGATTCCTGACGTTGGATGCGCAAGGGAATGTGGTGAACGAGGAGGAGAAGTTCGGGCACTTCATCGCGGTGTTGAGCACAAGGGCGGACAATTTTGATGATGCGAGGCTTGGCGGGGGGGCATTTAAGAGCATGGTGACAGAAAGGTTCACAAAGGATGCAGACGTTCTGAAACTGGATACACCGGCACGTGCGCACAGCTTTGCCATGTACACGCTTATGATTGGGGTTCAACCATGGGCGCCTGGTCCCGGGCTTCCGCCGCGACTTCGTGAATTGGAATGGCTTGAGAAAGCATATAATGAAAGTGATTTCGCCAGGTTGCAAAGGCATCATTCTCTTTTCTATGGAACCCCCAAACCATTCTCCATAATCACCGGGATACCTTACACACCGGGTGCGGAGGAAAAAAGCAGGGATATGGTGACGAATTACTGGAAGAATTACGAAGTAATAGAGCCCGAAGCAATCAGGAATAACGTTCCCATTGTGCTTGCACAGTGCTTGAAGATGTTCGATGATTTGCTAACCGGCCTGGATAGGGCGGAAGATATAAAAAATCTTCGGGTCCCGGACCCGGAGAGCTACTCGATAGCAAATCTTACGATGCTGGTTCACGGACTTGAAACCGCGAGTAAAAGCATGGAAAAGGTAAAGCGATGGACTAAAGAAGCAGAGAGAGGATTTGTGCTATTGAAAAACGAGCTTGATGAATTGGTAGTTAAATTAAAAGGTATGAAAGCGGGGACACCCGCAGAAGATAAAGCAGCGAAAATGGTGAGAATGATAGACGACTCCTCAAGAAATATGGAGATATTGCTTGACCGGATTGAAGACCTGTCAAACCGGTTCAGTGACGATATAAAATCGGTGATTGAAAAAGCGATGGTTTTTTTAGGTGCGATACCTTCTGAAGAGACCTCTTCAAGCGTGATAAGGCATATATCAAAGGCGGACGCAGAGATTTCGAGGATAAGAGAGGATAGTGTGAAGGCGGCAAAGGGAATAAGAGAGATAGGCGGTCCACTTGCAATGATGTTATCCTCATTAAAAGAATTGAAAAAGATAATAGAAGCAGGGGAAGTTGAAGTTGTTGAAGAGGGGAAAGAGAAGATGAAGGTAGAAGAGCTGCCCGATTTATCACTGAATATAAGGGGGAAAGAAGAATGAGCATGAAGCGTTTATTTTATGTTTCACTCGTTGTTCTGTCACTCGGACTTTTGTTTTTATCCGTTGGGATCGGGATTGCATCTGCTCAGGATGTATTGAGGCTTGACGAGGAGAATTCGTATGTGCTCAATTTGGAGACGGGAAGTAAGATGAGCTATACGACGTTTTTAGAGCAATTTGAAGGTGATAGGCGTAAAATCAATATATTTGAAGGCAATAGGCTTGAATTCAATATCTATGTGAGTAAGATCGAGAAGATCCATATTCCGGATGATTATGTCTTAAAACTGGAGACAAATCTGGAGAACCCGGAATGGAAGTTCGGCGATGACATCTATCATTCTGCAGAGGTGATTGTGTGGAAAGGGAAGGAGGAGCATGAACGCATGGTTCCAAAGGTGATATTGTCTGGAGAGGTTCCAAAGCCAATAAGGAAAGTAAAAGAGCCGAGGTTCGAAGCATACGACATCTATGGAATTGGCGAGGCTGAAGTATACGTCAGATTAATTGTTGGAGAGACAAAGGATGGTGCGACATTAGAAACAATTAGACAGAAGTTGGAGCCGACAATGGAGTTCTTCTCGACGAGTGAAGAAATCCAGGATGCAAAGAGCAAGATAGATAAAAATTTAGAAGAGGCAAGAGGTAAGATTGGCGGAACCGATTTGGAAGAGGCTATAAGCGAACTCTATGAAAGAGGTCATCCCGGCTGGGCATCTGAGCTGTCGGAACATTATAAGAAATTATCTGTCGCGGCTGAGCCGCCTCCGGTTATACTTTATGTCCTCCTGTCGGTAATAGTGGGCTTGATATTGGGTTCTGGCTTTGTGTATGTGTATGTTTCGAGAGGAGGAGGTAAAGGAGTGGATGTGAGTCAGATTTCATCGGAGCTGAATGAAACATCGGGGAAGATAGAGGAGAAATCGAGTTCAATCAATGCGATATCAACGCGGTTTGCAAGGAGTGAGGATGAAGAGAAGAGGAGTGTTGCAAGAGACTTGATACGGATAAGGGCGAGTTTGAATGAGATATCAAATGAGATAAGAACGATTGCGGATAGGATTAGAGAACGATAAAAGTTATGCTTGAGGTATGGGCGAAAAGCCGTAAGAGCGTTTCTCGGCGCGATTCCCACGATTTTGCTCATTACGTGTATCGTAGCGGCATTCGCAACTGCACTTGGCTGTGTTTCTCGCTTTCAAAATAAATTATAGACACAGATTAACGCAGATTAACACAGATGATAAGAATCAACACGGTTAAACTAAAATAAATCTGCGTAAATCAGTGTAAATCTGTGTCCTTAAATAGAAGGCGGTTTATACTTTATATACAAATATAAAACAAGAAAGAGTAGGAGTAGGAGAAGGGGCTACGAAAATGGCAACACGAGGAAAAAAGGCTGCGGAAAAGGTGACGGTATTGATGGACAAGACGGAGCGAATAAGGAACATCGGCATTATCGCTCATATAGACCACGGGAAGACAACTTTGACTGACAACCTGCTTGCCGGTGCGGGGATAATATCGAAAGAATTAGCAGGCGAGCAACTGTTCACGGATTTTTACCATCTGGAACAGGAAAGGGGGATAACGATATTCGCTGCGAATGCGTCTATGGTTTATGATTACAAAGGAGAAGAGCATCTCATAAATCTTATTGATACGCCAGGGCACGTGGATTTTGGCGGCGATGTGACGAGGGCGCTGAGAGCGGTTGATGGCGCTGTGGTAGTCGTTGATGCCGTGGAGGGCGCGATGCCGCAGACCGAGACCGTGCTGAGGCAGGCGATGAAAGAGAACGTGAAACCCGTTCTTTACATTAACAAGGTTGACAGGATGATAAACGAGCTGAAAGTGGATGCACAGCAGATGCAAGTCCAGCTCAGTAAGATAATAGACAAGGTGAACAAGCTGATGCGCGGTATGAAAAAGGACAAATACGAGGACTGGAAGCTCGATGCGGTAAAGGGCAATGTCGCTTTTGGCTCTGCACTGTATAACTGGGCTATTAGCGTTCCTACGATGAAAAAGACGGGACTTGGTTTTACGGAGGTTTTTGATCACTGCAAGCAGGGGAACATGAAGGAATTAGCGTTGAAATGTCCCGCTTATGAAGCAGTTCTTGATATGATAACAGAGCATCTGCCAAATCCCATGGCGGCACAAAAGTATCGAGTTCCCGTGGTATGGCAGGGAGATGCCGAGAGCGGGATAGGAAAAAGCATGGCAAGCTGTGATCGGTCGGGCGATGTCGCATTTATGGTAACCAGCATCTCCGTGGACCCCCATGCAGGAGAAGTGGCTACCGGCAGGCTTTTTAGCGGAACCGTGGAAAAAGGCACGGAAGTGCTCATATCGGGCTTGTATAAAAAGAACAGAATACAGCAGGTAGGGATATTCGAAGGTCAGGAGCGTGTAGAAGTGGACAAGATACCTGCGGGTAACATAGTTGCGCTCGTGGGTCTGAAAGATGCGGTAGTGGGTTCTACGCTTTCGACCTCGGAGATAGTTCCATTTGAAAGTATGAAGCATTACAGTGAGCCTGTTGTCACGGTCGCGGTGGAAGCGAAGAGTACGAAGGATTTGCCTCGATTGGTAGAGATGATCAAGAAGCTGGCGAAAGAGGACCCGATGATTCGCGTGGAGATAAACGAGGAAACGGGAGAACATCTGGTCTCTGGAATGGGCGAATTGCATCTTGAAATAATCACGTACCGGATAGAGCATGATGAGGGCATTCCTATCATCGCTTCACCACCCCTTGTCGTCTATCGTGAGACGGTAGAAGGGCATGCGGGTCCTGTGGAAGGTAAATCGCCAAACAGGCACAACAAGTTTTATTTTGAAGTCGAACCGCTGGGTGCAAAAGTAGTGGACAAGATACAGAGCGAAGGGATAACCGTGGGTAAAAACAAGGTTCTGATGCGCGATAAGCTGGTAGAAGCGGGAATGGACAAAGCGGAAGCAAAGAAAGTCCTTAATATCATTGAAGGGAACGTGCTGGTGGACATGACAAAAGGTGTCCAGTATCTGCGGGAGACGATGGAGTTAATCCAGGAAGGTTTTGAGGAAGTGATGCTTAAGGGACCGCTGGCAAAGGAGAAGTGCAGGGGCATAAAAGTAAAACTGATGGACGTGAAGCTGCATGAGGATTCGATACACCGGGGACCTGCACAGGTCATCCCTGCGGTACGAAGCGCTATATTTGGTGCTATTCTGCTTGCGGAGGCTACCTTCCTTGAACCGGTGCAAGGTGTCTTTATAAGCATACCACAGAATTTGCTTGGCAACGTGACACGCGAGATACAGGGCAGAAGAGGGCAGATAGTGGACATGAAAACCGAGGGCGATATGGTTTCATTGCAGTCCGAAGCGCCGGTGGCAGAAATGCTTGGCTTTGCCGGCGACATC
>CAZXYJ010000062.1:0-3852 GCA_964644925.1 uncultured Halobacteria archaeon
TCAAGTGGTTTTTAGCTTCTATTCTGTTCGGTGCGAGAATAAGCGAGAAAATCGCTGCTAATACCTATAAATCATTTGAGTGGTATGGAGTTGACAGCGTGGAGAAAATCATCGCTGCAGGGTGGGACGAATTGGTCAGTATTTTAGACGAGGGTGGATACGTGCGATACGACTTTTCCACGGCGACAAAGCTGCTCGAGATAGCTGGGACGCTAAAAGAGAAATATGGCTCTTTGGAGAACCTTTACAATCAATCCGCGGATACAAAGGATTTGGAGAGAAGGTTGCAGGAATTTAAAGGCATTGGTGCTGTAACGACACAGATATTCCTGCGTGAATTGCGGGGTGTATGGCAAATAAGCCCGGAGGTATCGAGCAAAGCCGAAAGCGTAGCAGAGAATCTGGACATAAATCTGCAAGAGTTCGAGGGTGAAAAACTTTCACGGGTTGAGACTGCGCTCGTTAAAGTCGGTATAAAATACTGTAAGCGAAAGAGATGCGAGGAATGCCCGATGCGGGATTTTTGCAGCAATCCTCCCTTAGAAGCACTTTAAAAAAAAATGACTGAAAACATTCTCTTAGTTTTTCCGTAAAGCCTTTTTCCTTCGGAAAAAGGCTTTCTTTCTTAGCACAGGTTCTTTCTTGTAGAAAGAAAGTGTTTTATAAAATCCACTACTTTCTCCGCACACGCTTCCACACTCATCTTCTCGCTATCCACCACAACCTCTGGACTCACTGGCTCTTCATACGGCACGTTCACACCCGGCACCGTTGCTCCTTCTTCCTTTGCCCCCTTATAAATACCCGAAGGAGCATACCTCGCTTTCCTCCGCCCTTCTCGTTCCATGCACGTATCTAAAGAGCACTTCACATACACCTCAGCGAAATTTTCTATGTTCTCCCTCGCTTTTTCCCGGTATTTCCTCCTGTTTGCCGTAGCATCAATGATAACGGGTTTGCCACTCTCCACCAAGAGTTTCGCCATGTAAACCAAGGAGCTATACACAATGTCCCGCTCCTGTTCCGAATAAGAAGGTTTTGGCGTGATAAATTTTCTTATCTCGTCAAGTTCAAGCACCTTCACGTTTATACCGCGCTCAGCAAAGATGTCTCTCACTTTCTCTGCTATTACGCTCTTACCACTACCCGGTAAGCCCGTTACCCATACCGCCCAGGTCATTTTTATATAGTAGTTGTATAGCTAAGATAAAAAACCACAGATTTCACAAGATTAACACAAGACCAAAAATCCGAGAATAGAAAACAGAATTCTGAGCCTGTTCTTTATCTTCTTGTATCTTCACAATTTCTCGTGGAAATCTGTGTAATCTTGTGGTTAATAATTTTCGGAATGACTATAAAAGCCGAACTTCCGCATCACTACACCCTCCGCAACTTTTGGCAGGAACAGCGTGGATTTCTGTGGAAATTCCTTCTTCTCTATCCGTGTCTTATATTCCACGTCTGTTAATCGCGGCAGTTTAAGGAAAAACGCAACCTTGCACGTTCCTGTATCCACTTTTTCAATCGCATCATCCGGATTGTAGATGAAAACGATATCTTCGGGCTTAAGCGTTGGCTCGATAAGCCAATCATGCAGGCTTATTACATCCAGTCCAACTCGTTCGTCGCCTCGCTCCTCTGCCAATTTCCTTATTTTCTCCCTATCCGCTCGTAGCAAATAGAATTCTGCACCGTCATACATGACCAATCTGACGTCAAAATCATCGTTACATTCATTGAGCTTTGAATAGATAGCTTCCTTCACATCCCCATACTTACTACTATTACAACGTTCTACAACAAAATTCTCTTCTATTCTCGTCCATAAATCTTCCATGCGGCATCTTTTCACACATCGGTGCCAGGGCAGCAATAAAACCGCTCTGTCCCCTGTTTCTAAAAGCATCATCAGCGTATACACTGCCCCGCTGACTTTATCTCCACTCAACTGATAAGAAGCCGAGTATCGGTGATGCCCATCGAGAATAAGTATTTTTTTGTCGTGCATTAGCGCTTGAATCCGCTCTATAATCGCTTCATCTGAAACTTCCCAGAGCAGGTGGCGAGCACCATTTAACACGACATCCATAATTGGCTTTCTTTGTTCATCTACGTTCAGATCAGGTCTGCGGAAGCCCAAATAATCTTCGAAAATGCAGTTTATGTCATGGTTGGGCATGTTGTATCCCGCAGCAATGGGTGAGAAATTCATTCGGCATTCCTTCATAAGCCTGTATCGCTCCGAGGTGTTCGCCTCAAAGGTCTTTTCGTGCCCTAATATGTTCTGCGAATTGAGTTTTTCACCTTTTACCAGAGCCACCAATCCAAAAGCGAAATAGGTCGCTCTTCTCTCTTCCTTCGGGATTTGTTCCATAACGGCTTTCGGCAGTTTGTAACGGATTCCATAGATGTATAAAGACGGTTTCTCACGTTCAACCAGGATTCCATCGCCCGCCAAACGTTCTAAAGACCTCTTTGCATAGTCCACGAATTCTTCTACCCCTTCGCCCTCTTTCCTCGTGGTAAAGTGAATTACATTGTTTTCCCTGCCTGAATATTGCTCGTAAAGGTGTGCATCAATTGTATCGTAAACAGGGCAAACCAGTTCATCTCGGTTTTCCAGTTTCGGGTTCAGTATCGTCGCCTTGAAGGGTTTTATCTCAACCATTTTTTTGTTTAGATTTTTTAAAAAAGATTAAGTTAAAATTAAAGTTAAGAATGATGAAGCATTAGAAAGGATAAGTAAAGAGGGAGAAAAAAATGGGAGAAAAGGGATTGATAGCAAAAATTACAGGTCCGTTAGTTGTTGCAGATAAGATGCGTGGGTGCGAGATGTACGAAGTGATAAAAGTAGGGGAAGAGGGATTACTGGGGGAAACGATTAGGTTGGATGGCGATTCCGCGTATGTTCAGGTATATGAGGATACAACGGGCTTGAAGCCCGGCGAGCCGGTGATACGGACAAAAGCGCCCTTATCCGTTGAACTCGGGCCGGGAATACTGAAGAATTTTTATGATGGTGTGCAGAGACCCCTGAAAGACATAAAGGAGAAGGTAGGGGATTATGTAGAAAGGGGGGTGTCCGTAGATGCGCTCAACCGAGCGAAGAAATGGAAATTCACACCGGTGCCTACGGCAGAGGAGGGCAAAGAGATAGTAGATGGAGCTATTTTGGGTGAGGTTCAAGAATCAAAAGTGATAAAACATAAAATTCTCGTGCCGCCTGGAGTGCACGGGAAGCTTTTAGAGTTAAAAGAAGGTGATTTTACCGTTCAGGATACTATAGCGAGGGTACAAACAGAAGGAGAGGACGTGGGGTTGAAACTAATGCAGAAATGGCCGGTGAGGAAAGGAAGACCATACAAGGAGAAATTGGACCCTGAGGTGCCTTTATTGACCGGGCAGCGTATTAATGATACTTTCTTCCCAATCGCAAAAGGAGGCACAGGAGCCATTCCCGGTGGGTTCGGGACCGGAAAAACGGTAATGCAGCACCAATTGGCGAGATGGGCGGACTCACAAGTCATTGTGTATATCGGCTGTGGCGAGCGGGGAAACGAAATGACAGAGGTTTTAGAGGATTTTCCGAAGCTTATTGACCCTTATAGTGGAGAAACGCTGATGGAACGGTCAACGCTCATTGCAAACACATCTAATATGCCCGTTGCAGCACGAGAAGCGTCTATTTACACGGGAATAACGCTCGCTGAGTATTATCGGGACATGGGCTATGACGCGGCAATACAGGCGGATTCCACGTCAAGATGGGCAGAAGCACTGCGAGAGATATCGGGTAGATTGGAGGAGATGCCGGGAGAGGAAGGTTATCCAGCGTATTTAGCCACGAGA
>CAZXYJ010000062.1:3952-7006 GCA_964644925.1 uncultured Halobacteria archaeon
TTAGAAGTTGCTCGTATGATAAGGGAGGATTTCTTGCAGCAAAACGCATACCACGAGATAGACTCTTTCTGCTCGCTGGAAAAGCAATATCTGATGGCAAAAATCGTTCTTCAGTGGTATGACGGTGCAATGGACGCGATAGAGGTCGGCACACGGGTAGAGAAACTGGAGGGGATGCGAATAAAGGACGCCATCGCGAGGATGAAATATGAGCCAAATGAAGGTTTCCGGGAGAAATACGAGCAGATAATGAAGGATATGAAAGATGAGTTTGAAGGGATAAATGTTAAATTAAAAGCGGGTTGATTATAATGCTAATTAAAAAAGAGGTGAAAAGAAATGGCGATAGATACTTCTGCACGTGAATACACAACGATACGAGAAGCAGCAGGTCCTTTGATTGTTGTAGAAGGAGTAGAGGGCGTTTCGTATGGAGAAGTAGTGAAGATAGTAACGCCAGCAGGAGAAGAAAAGATGGGGCAGGTGCTGGAAGCGAGTAAAGGGGTCGCAGTGGTTCAGGTTTTTGAGGGCACCAGCGGGATAGACACGGCGAAGACGAAGGTACGATTTACGGGCGATATAATGCGGATAAGCGTTTCGCAAGATATGCTGGGTCGTTTTTTTGATGGCCTGGGCAGACCAATTGACGGTGGACCGGAAGTGATACCCGAAGACCGACTGTCTGTTATAGGTGCAGCAATAAATCCTACTGCACGTGATTATCCACGCGAGTTCATTCAAACCGGCATTTCCACCATTGACGGCATGAACACGTTAGTGCGCGGGCAGAAATTGCCGATATTCTCCGGTGCGGGAATGCCGCACAATGCACTTGCCGCGCAGATAGCGAGACAGGCGAAGGTACTGAGCACTGGAGAGCCGTTCTCAGTTGTGTTCGCCGCGATGGGGATTACACACGAGGAGGCTTCATTTTTTATGCGTGATTTTGAACGCACAGGCGCAATAGAAAGAATAGTAGCATTTCTTAATTTAGCTGATGACCCTGCGATTGAGCGAGTAATAACGCCGAGGATGGCATTGACAACCGCGGAGTTCCTCGCTTACGAATACGATATGCACATTCTCGTTATTCTCACGGATATGACGAATTACTGCGAGGCACTGCGTGAAATAGCTGCGGCACGCGAGGAGGTCCCGGGAAGAAGAGGCTATCCTGGATACATGTACACCGATTTGTCAATGAATTACGAAAGAGCAGGGCGGATAAAAGGTCGAAAAGGGTCGATTACGCAGATACCCATTTTAAGCATGCCGGATGACGACATAACGCATCCTATACCTGACCTTACAGGGTATATCACCGAGGGGCAGTTTGTTCTTTCTCGCGACCTGCACAGACGAGGCATATATCCGCCGGTGGACGTTTTGCCTTCGCTGTCAAGACTGATGGATGAGGGAATAGGACCTGAAAGAACGAGAGAAGACCACGCCGGCGTGTCGAATCAGCTTTATGCGGGTTATGCAGAAGGCAGGGACATGCGTGACCTGGTTGCGGTCGTGGGTGAGGAGGCGTTGACAAGTAGAGATAGGAAATACCTGGAATTCGCAGATGAGTTTGAGAAGCGGTTTGTTACACAGGACAGGAACGAGGACAGGAGCATTGAGGAGACGTTAGACATCGGCTGGGATTTATTGGCGACACTGCCGGAAGGTGAGTTGAAGAGGATTGATGAGCATATAATAAAGAAGTATCATCCGAAGTATAGGGGAAAGGAGTGAGAATGGTATCTGTTTAACTCTTTTTGTAACCACGAGATTACGCAGATTTTCACGAGAAAAACAATAATATGATTAAGGGGTGAGCTATTATGGAATATTTGGAATAGGCAAATGTGAGGAGAGAAGGTGAAATAAAAACTACTCAAAATCGGCTTCTATTCCTTTCAGATCCTTTACAATCTTTGAAACTGCTTTTCCTTTTTCCGTTAATCTGTATCTGACGCTTCTATCCTCCAAAACTTCCCTTTCCAACAGCCCAGCTTTAGTTAATTCTTTTAAAGCTCTTGTAGCTGTTGGTCGGTGTTTCATCAGTTTAGCTATGGCGCCAAAATTTAGCTCTTCGTTCTCTGATAATGTAAGGAGAACATCGTCACAACCAGCTTTTGCTATCGCTTTCAACAGTTTCATAAAAGAAACTCGAAAACGAAAAGATTTATAATAGATAGAAGCGAAAATGATATGAAGAAACAAAAAGGTTTATAGATAACGAAGAGGTATATAAATATGGAAAGATGAAAAAGAAGGTATTGGTTTTAGAAATGCCAGTGGCGATGGAAGAAAATGAGTGAAGAAATAGAAAAGCGATTTGAAACGATATATGCAAACATAGATAATATTTTAAAGCAATTAGGTGAGATAGAAGCAGAAAAAGGTGAAAGCATCGAAATAGAAGATTGTAGAGGTGCTGTTGATATGCTCGCAACTGAGGTAGAAGAGTTGAGAAGGAATCTGAGGACCTAATTATTGTGTGCGTTAATTTCAAATAAAGAACGGCATTATCGGTGACCCAAGCAAAATTATAACATTATAACAAGAGATTATAATTTCTAACGCCGCCCTGCAATCCTCTCGCGCACCGCAGCCACGATCACGGGCAATGCGATTTAAACAATGAAACCTTTAACGGCATTGCTCTTTTCATCTGTGTTAATTAATCCCTTTCAGGGCTTGCGGGAATGTGGGCAGAGCCCACAAGCGTTAATCTGTGTCAATAATCTATTTTCTCTTCTCACTCTCTCGTCAATTCCTTTTCTCTCAATTTCACTCTTTCGATTAAATCATCAGCAGATACCAAACTCTGCCTCCTTTTCATCCCGGTCCAGATCTTCGATTGTTTATACAGCCAAAAATCCAGCTCATCCGCGTCCTCTGCATAAAGTACCTCGTTATTTTCCAGAATCTCTCCCCTTAGATACCACGGAATCTCGTTGAATATCACAATGTCATATCTCTTATTTGCAGAAACCCTCAAAATCCTCTTATAGAGAATTTTGAAAAACCCCTGGGATATACAACTTTTTATGTGTTCATACA